>CAMNNS010000029.1 GCA_946545765.1 uncultured Bacteroidales bacterium
AACATAAACACTCTTTTGTATAAAATTAAAACCTTTCATATAACATTAAAATATCAATTTGAGTAAAAATATAAATGCCTTGCTAAGATAATACATTTTAAAGAAAATGATTATAATGTTGTTAAAGTTTAAGTTTAATACAACCTTACCATAATAAGTTTAAAAATAGTTAATAAGGTCTCAGGTTGGGACTGAGCTTGATCTTACATTTTTTATTTTTATCTTGCGATTAGAATTTATAAACATTTTATTATGAAACAAGATTATTTTGAAGAGGTGAATTTTGCCGTTACAATATGTGACAAGGAGGGTAAGATCTTAGACATGAATAACAAATCTAAGACTACTTTTTTAAAGAATGGAGAGTCTATAATTGGAAACAATTTGCTTGATTGCCATCCCGAACCGGCAAAAACTATGCTATCCAAGATGTTAGCAAATCCTATAACAAATGTTTATACTATAGAAAAGAAGGGGGTAAAAAAAATAATATATCAAACCCCATGGTATCAAGATGGAGAGTATGCAGGTTTTATGGAAATCTCAATGGAGATACCTTTTGAAATGCCCCATAAAGTAAGGGGATAGTTTTAATTGTTTAGTTGGCAACTTGAATATGATTAAAGCAAAACCTTTTGTCAAGTGGGTTGGTGGAAAGGGGCAACTTCATTACAATAATAGATTGCTGTATTAGATTTCTTAGAACTATTCAAGTTATGATGAATTTGCACCTCAATCAGGACATTGCCGCTGGCTATAAAAGTGGTTCTCAAATATCAAGGGTAATTATGGAAAGCTGGGTGGAACGCAATATGTTTTGCCCAGTTTGTGGTGCGCCAGTGTTAGAGCATTACAAAGCAAATAAACCTGTGGCGGATTTCTTTTGTTGTGATTGCAAATCAGATTTTGAATTAAAAAGTAAAGAAAGTAAAACGGCTACAATTTGTCACAAAATTACGAATGGTGCTTATAGTACGATGATTGAAAGGATTACGTCGCTGCAAAATCCACATCTTTTCGTAATGACTTATGCCAATTGGATGGTTAATAATTTAATTTTTATACCCAAATTCTTTTTTGTTCCTGACATCATAGAAAAACGTAAACCATTGGTAGATACGGCAAGAAGGGCAGGATGGACGGGATGTAATATTGAAATTGGCAATGTCCCTGAAAACGGTAAGATTTTCATTATAAAAAATAGTCAACAAGCGGAAAAATCAAGAGTGATAGACCAATATCAGCGAACATTATCATTGCAGACATCGAAAATTGAAAGTCGTGGTTGGTTGTTGGATGTGTTGAAGTGTGTCGAACGGATTCCACAAAATGATTTTCTGCTTGATGATGTATATGCTTTTGCAGACGAATTACAACGGAAACATCCTGAAAACAGATTTGTGCGTGACAAAATTCGCCAGCAGTTACAATATCTTCGTGACAAAGGGTTTATTCGGCTTGTTGAACGTGGCAAATATCGAAAAATTCTCTGAAATGATCTTTTTTGATCACAAATATTAAATTGATCTATTCATTTTTAATCCAAATATTGATCTTAATTTGTGGCAGATAAGGTTGTAGCAACTTTCTCTTTTATCTAAGACTCCCGATATATTTCTTTGGTGAGACTCCAGCGTGTTTTTTGAAGAATTTTCCAAATGAAGATTGGTCTGAAAAGTTGAGTTGTTCAGTTACTTCTGTTATAGAATGATTGGCTCTAAATAGAATCTTTGCTCTATTAACTAAATGATTAGCAATCCATTTTGAAGTATTGTTGTTAGTATTTTCTTTTAGTATGATTGATAAATATTGTGCACTAATAAAAAGTTTGTCGGCATAAAAAGTGGTTTTATGCTCTTTTTCTCCATATTGATGTAGTAATAGTATGAACTTACGAGTAATCTCTATTTTACGATCTGTAATATTTCTTTTCTCCTCATTTTCACCTTTTCCAAATTTTACCTCCTCCTCTCTCTTATCTAAAATAACATTAAAAATCTCAATTAATAGTATAGAGAAGGTTTTATGTAGTAAAGTGAGTTTAAATCTTTTTTCATCTTCTTTTAGATAATTATAAATAGTCTGAAACCATTTGTTTAGCATCTCTGCTTGGTTCTCTTTAAGGGTAATATATGGTATGCTTGGCTCTTTTTTAAATAGTTCATAAGGTTTGATAGAGAGGTTCAGATTTGCGGCATTTTCTTCAAGAAAATCCCTCTTTGCCATTAACACAAAATATCTACTATCTGGGGTTGGGTCTGTAGTAGTGATTATATTATAAGGAGATAAAAGAATCATCGTATTTTCTTTAAGAGTATATGTTATATAATCTATCGTGATAGTGAGAGTCCCACTTTTAATTAACACCAATATCACAACATCTAATTTTAAAGAGAGTTCTTTGCGTGTCTCATCTTTTAGATGTACCCTATTTAGAATATTCACATTGGCCATCATTATTTGTTCATTAAAACTATAGCCATTCATTTTGTTTGCGACATCCTCTAAATTTACCTCAACTACTTTTGAAGATATTCTATTCATATATAATAATTTTATGCAACAAAGTTACAATATTTCACCAAAAAAAGCCCGTAAAAACAAAAAAGTGTATAGAATTGAACCAAAAATATACGATTGTGGCCTATAATAGTTTCCTTAATCTTCTCACCTTTGCGTAGGATTTTAGAATATTATGATAAAAAAGGAGCAAATATTAGATAGAGCTTTTGAAATGGTTTCTACAAAAGGGGTCAAGGCTTTAAATATGGGAGATTTAGCCTCTTCCCTTAAAATTTCCAAGAAAA
Source organism: uncultured Bacteroidales bacterium (assembly GCA_946545765.1). Lineage (GTDB taxonomy): Bacteria > Bacteroidota > Bacteroidia > Bacteroidales > UBA932 > Egerieousia. The sequence goes on from CAMNNS010000029.1 coordinate 2,808, forward strand.
CGCTCTACGGCTATTTCAGTAACAAAAAAACCTTACTGCATGACTCTATGGTATATGGTCTTAATTATTATTATGATAGAGTTAATAAAATCGCGATTTGTATGCCAAATCCGTTAGTTGGTATGGTTTTTATTATTACGGAGAATGTCAAATTTTATTACTCTGTAAGTGATACCTTTTTAGACGATTTAAAAGTAACATCTTGTGTAGGTGATTACATTAAAGATGTAAAGCAAAAACTTGTTACAATTATAGACGAATTTGTAATTAAATGTATAAAGGAGGGGTTGATTCAACAAACCAATACCTCGGATTATATTATCCAAATCTTTAAAGGAAATATACCTACTTTATTAAAACAAAGAGGTAAAAGAGAGGAGTATAATTCACATTTAATCTTTGATGTGGTAATATCTTTGTTGTCAACTGTTTGTACTTCAGATGGCAAAGAAGTATTAACAGAATTAAAGAATAACTATACATAGTAAGAATTAAAAAATAAAAAGATAAATTAAATAATATGAACAAATTATTAATGAGAGTAAAATTAGCAATTGCCACAATAATTTTATGTGGCGTAGTTGCAATTCCTGCTATTGCACAAGATACTATAAGGCTCACCCTTGATGAGGCTTTGTCAATAGCACTAAATGAGTCTCTTACTGTTAAGATAGCAGATAAAGAGATAGAAAAAACAGGTTATACAAAAAAAGGTTCTTATTCTGCTTTGTTTCCCAATGTAGATTTCTCTGCAGCATATCAAAGAACAATTAAGAAGCAGGTTATGACAATGAATATGGGTGGGCAAACTCAAAGTATTGCAGTTGGAACTGATAACCTATATAATTTAGGTTTTTCGGCAACCATGCCTCTTATAAATATTGCATTATGGAGAAATTTACAAATAAGTGCAAAAAGTGTTGATTTGGCGGTAGAGCAAGCGAGGAAAAGTAGGCATGATTTGATAAATCAAATAGAAACAGCCTTTTACACTTGTCTGTTGGCGAACGATTCTTATGAGGTATATAAAGAAAATTATCAGAATTCAAAGACAAATTATGAGCAGACAAAAGCTAAATATGAGAGTGGAAGGGTCGCAAAATTTGATATGATACGTGCTGAGGTTAATATGCAAAATGCCGAACCAAATGTCTATGATGCCCAAAACTCTTTAACATTGGCTTTGTGGCAATTAAAGGCGCTAATGGGGATAGATTTAAATACTAATATTGTATGTGTCGGGAGTTTAGATGATTATGTAAATAGGATTAAAGATCTGTCATTTGCAGGCAATCAAATAAATTTAGAGAATAATTCAACTCTTAAACAGTTAGATATTCAAAAAGAGATTTTAGATTTATCCTACAAAGCTAAAAGGGCTCAATTCTATCCAAGTTTAGGTGCTTCAGCCTCATATTCTTGGGTTTCTATGGCAAACAACTTTAAGTTTAAGGAATATAATTGGAATCCATATTCGGTAGCAGGCATATCTCTAACAATCCCAATCTTTTCGGGAGGAAATAGATATTATGGATTAAAAGAGACAAATGCTCAAAGGAAACAATTAGAATTACAGAGAGAGAGTGCAAGAAGAGGTTTAGTCGTTTCTGCAAAACAAAATATAAGTTCTATGGAAACAGCTATCAAACAGTATAATGCAGCGGTTGCTACAGTTGAGGGTGCTCAAACCGGATATGATATAGCAAAGAAAAGGTATGAAGTAGGGAGTGGTACTGTTTTAGATATGAATGATGCACAACTTCAATTATTACAATCAAAATTAAATGTTAAAAATTCAATCTACTCTTTCTTGGTGGCTAAGTCGGCATTAGATTTAACCTTGGGGGTAAATGAAAACGGAGAAAAAAACTAATCGCGATAAAATTTTAAAAGTTATATATATGAAAAAGAATTTCTTAAAAACAATTGGGATGCTCATAGTTTCTTTACTATTTGTGAGCACTATAATTTCTTGTAAAGGAGACACTTCTAAAGATGTTAAAGCAACAGAAGAGGAGAGGATTTATAATGTAACAATTAAATCTGCTGAGAGCAAAGATGTAGATCAGATCGAGGTGTTTACTGGTACAGTAGAGGGTTTTAATACAAATAATATTTCTCCGCAAATGTCTGCAAGAATAGAAAAGACCTATGTAGAGGTTGGCGATCATGTGTATAGAGGGCAGAGACTTGCACAAATGGATCAATCAAATTTAACTCAAGCACGATTACAGATGGAGAATAATAAAGAGGAGTTTGAGAGAACAAAGCAACTTTATGATGTTGGTGGTGCCTCAAAAAGTGAATTTGATGCACGAAAGATGGCGTATGAGGTTTCTAAAACAACCTATAATAACCTCTTAACTAACACATACTTAATTTCTCCAATTTCTGGAGTTGTTACAGCACGCAATTATGATGCAGGAGATATGTATGTTATGGGGCAACCTCTTTTTACAGTTGAGCAAATACGCCCTGTTAAAATTAAAGTAAATGCACCTGAATCTTTATATGGTCAAATTAAGAAAGGGGCAAGTGTAGATATAAACTTAGATGTTTATCCTAATGAAACCTTCAAAGGGAAAGTATATTTAGTTTATCCCTCTTTAGATGCAACAACAAGAACTTTTTCTGTTGAGGTTACAATAGATAATGCAAATGAGAGGGTACGCCCCGGAATGTTTGCGAGGGTAACATTCAGATATGGTATTGAGAGAAATGTTGTTGTTCCCGATGTGGCTGTTGTAAAACAAACAGGTAGTGGAGATCATTATGTTTATACAGTAGTTGATGGAAAAGTAGTATTTAATAAAGTAAAATTAGGAAGAATTATTGGAACAGAATATGAAATAAAAAGTGGTATAAATGAGGGTGATATGGTTATAATAGAGGGGCAAAATGTAGTAGTAAATGGTGCAAAAGTAAATGCAAAAGAGGGAGAACCTGTTCCATTTGTATCAGATGATTTAGTAAATAAAAATTAGGAGAGTTAGAGTATGAGTTTATATTCTAGTGCAGTCAAAAAACCGATTACTACTGCCTTAATTTTTGTGGCAATAGCAATATTCGGTATATTCTCTTTTGTGCAGTTACCAATTGATTTATTCCCTCATATCGAGAGTAATACAATAATGGTAATGACTACCTATCCGGGAGCAAGTGCACAAGATATAGAGAGTAATGTTACAAAACCTATAGAGAATACATTAAACAGTGTATCGTATCTAAAACATATATCTTCTCAATCTAAAGAGAATGCTTCTGTAGTCTCTTTGGAGTTTCAGTATGGTAGAGATATAGATGTAGCTACTAATGATGTTAGAGATAAATTGGAAATGATAAAATCTGCTCTTCCAGATGATGCAAATTCTCCAATTATCTTTAAGTTTGGTTCTGATGATATTCCTATTCTTATATTGTCTGTAACAGCAAATGAAAGTTTGCCAGGACTTTACAAGATCATGGATGAACAAGTTGTAAATGAATTAGCGAGAGTTTCAGGAGTGGGTTCGGTTTCTGTTGCAGGTATTCCTCAACGTGAGGTTAAAATTTTATGCGACCCCTATAAATTAGATGCTTACAACCTAACAATAGAATCTATATCAAATACAATAGCCGCAGAAAACAGAAATATCCCTGCAGGTTCTATAGAGCTTGGTTCTAATACTTACTCTTTAAGGGTGCAGAAAGAGTTTTTAAACGCAAAAGAGATAGAGGGCTTGGTTGTTGGAAGTATTGGAGGTAAAAATGTGTACCTTAGAGATGTAGCAAGGGTAGAAGATGGTTTGCAAGAGCGTTCTCAAGAAAGTTTTATAAATGGAGTTAAAGGTGGAATGATAATTATTCAAAAGCAAACCGGTGAGAATGCTGTGCAGATTGCACGTAAGATTTATGAAAAACTTCCAGAAATAGAGAAGTCATTGCCTTCTGATATTAAGATTGGTACAGTTGTAGATACTTCAGATAATATTACAAAAACAATTGCGAGTTTAAAGAATACAATTTTTGTAACGCTCCTATTGGTTATGATTGTGGTTTTCTTGTTCTTAGGAAAATGGAAAGCTACTATAATAATAGTCATAACAATTCCTATATCTCTATTGGCTTCATTGGTTTATTTATATGCAACAGGTAATACGCTAAATATTATCTCAATGAGTTCAATCTCTATCGCGATAGGTATGGTAGTAGATGCTGCAATTGTTGTGTTGGAAAATATCAATACCCACATAGATAGAGGAAGTGCACCAAAACAGGCAGCAGTTTATGCTACAAATGAGGTAGCGATGTCTGTAGTTGCGTCATCTTTAACAACTATTGCGGTGTTCTTCCCACTTACATTGGTTAGTGGATTGAGTGGTATTATGTTTAGGCAGTTGGGTTGGATGGTAACCATAATTATTGCAATATCCACACTTTGTGCGTTGGCATTAACTCCAATGATGTGTTCGGTATTATTGGATGAAAAAAAGGAGAGTCATGATTCTAAGTTGTATAAAATTATATTCTACCCTGTTAATAAAGCACTTGCAGCTATAAGCAAGTTCTACTCTAAAATACTTAATTGGGCAGTAAGGCATAGAAAGACAGTATTGGCTATTTCGTTTATACTTTTGGTAGGTGTGGCAATTATAACATTACCTTTCTTAAAAACGGAGTTTATCCCTCAACAAGACCAATCGAGAATATCGGCAAATATACAATTACCAATAGGTACCCGTCAAGAGATTACAAGAGACTTTGCTAAGAAAATTGCCGATAGATTTAGAGAAGAATTCCCTGAGATACAAGTTTTAGGATATTCAGAAGGGGTGGCTGATACCGATAATATGTTTGCTTCTATGCAGACTAACGGTTCAAATATTATAAACTTTAATATAAGATTAAAACCTCTAAAACAAAGAACAAGAAGCCAAAACGAAATTTCCAACCTTATGATGGGAATTTTGGCTGAATATCCTAATATAAAGAAATACAATGTTGTATCTGGAGGGCAACAAGGTGGAATGGGTGGCCAGCAGACTACAGTAATAGAGGTTTATGGTTATGATTTTTCTACAACAGATGCTTTTGCCGCAGAGGTTGTTAAACAGTTTAAATCTATTAGTGGAGTTAAGCAGGTAGTGGTAAGTAGGGAGGATTATATCCCTGAGTTTAAATTTAATTTTGATAGAGAAAAATTAGCAATCAATGGATTAACTACAGCAACTGTTGCAACTTTTTTGAGAAATAGGGTTAATGGTGCAATAGCCTCTAACTTTAGAGAGGAGGGCGAAGAGTATGATATAAGAGTGAGATATGCCCCAGAATTTAGACAATCTTTAGCAGATGTAGAGAATATAACTGTATATAATTCTGCAGGTAAGCCTGTTAGATTAAGAGAGCTTGGGACGATTGAACAGTCGCTGACTCCTCCTACAATTCAAAGGAAAGATCGTCAAAGATATGTGGCTGTTACCTGCCCTTTACCAGAAGGGATGGCTGCAAGTGATTTAAATGAAGCTATAACAGAAAAACTCAATAATATTGATAAGCCTGCAGGTATTAGTTGGAAGATAGGTGGTATGTATGAAGATCAGCAAAAAACATTCTCAGATTTGGGGACTCTTATGATTCTAATAATAATATTAGTATTTATCGTGATGGCTGCCCAATTTGAATCTTTAACCTATCCTTTTGTTATTATGTTTGCTGTACCATTCTCATTTATAGGAGTTTTAATTGGTTTGACTTTAACAGGCACTCCAATGAGTGTTATGGCAATGATTGGTATGGTTATGACAATTGGTATAGTGGTGAACAATGGAATTGTGTTGTTAGACTATGCAAATCTAAATAGAGAGAGGGGAATGGGTATTACCAGAGCAGTTGTAGATTCTGGCCGTTCTCGTCTAAGACCAATTTTGATGACAACCCTTACAACAGTATTAGGAATGTTGCCACTTGCTTTAGGTAGAGGAGAAGGTGCTGAGATGTGGAGAGGTATGGGTATGACAGTTGCTTGGGGTTTGAGTGTTTCATCTGTTGTAACCCTTATATTTGTCCCTGTCCTTTATGCTGTCTTTGCAGGTAATGGCATCAGAAGACAAAGAAAGAAAATAGCAAGAGATAGAGAAAGGAGAGAGTTTAAAAGGGCGAGAGCTTTAGCACAAAAAATGGAAAATGCTCAAGTATAACAATATACATTAAGTGTAATATTAAGAGAAAGAATAATTATGAAAGCATTATTTATAGCTTATAATCAGGCACATAAAGAGCAGGTTATAGAACAAATTAAGTTGACTCTTTTGAAAGGTTATACATTCTGGGAGGAGGTAGAAGGTGTTGGAAGTAGAGATGGCGAGCCTCATTTAGGAAGTCATGCGTGGCCAACATTAAATTCTGCGACCCTTTTATTTGCAGAAGATGAAAAAGCAAAAGAGTTAAAAAAGCGATTAGAGCAAGTGGATATAGATAATCCCGCTTTAGGTTTAAGGGTGTTCAGTTGGACAATAGATGAAGATTAAACCTTAAACGGTAAAGAAAAAGTGGCTAAAAGTTAAAAGACTTTAGCCACTTTTTCTTTATTACAAACAAGAAATTCTTATTTGTGAGAAGCCAACATTTGGGTAGGATCCAATGCTTTATCTAACTCCTCTTTTGTAAGTATTTTTTGTTCTAAAACAATGTCATAAACACTTCTTCCACTCTCTAATGCCTCTTTTGCCACTTTAGTACTTGCTTTGTAGCCAATAATAGGATTAAGAGCGGTAACAATACCAATGCTATGTTTTACCATATCTAAGCAAAGTTCTTTGTTTATTGTTATACCATCTATACATTCTACTCTTAAAGTGTTCATAGCATTTCTCAACCAACTAATACTTTCCATAATAGACTCTGCGATAACAGGTTCCATTACATTAAGCTGTAGCTGTCCGGCTTCAGCTGCCATAGCAACAGTCATATCATTACCTATAACTTTAAAGCAAACTTGATTTGTTACCTCTGGAATAACAGGGTTAACTTTACCAGGCATAATAGATGATCCCGGAGCTTTAGGAGGAAGGTTAATCTCATGTAAACCGCAACGAGGACCAGAAGCCATAAGTCTCAAGTCGTTACAAATCTTTGAGAGTTTTACTGCCAATCTCTTTAGAGCACTTGAATAACTTACATAGTCTCCGGTATCGGGAGTGGCTTCAATTAAATCTTTAGCAGCATAAAACTTTTCACCGGTAAGTTTGCTTAAAATTTCTGCACAAAGTTTTGGGAATCCTGGGGCAGCGTTAAGTCCTGTACCTATTGCTGTTCCACCCATATTTATTTCGTGTAGCATTTTAATGTTGTACTCTAAATTTTCAATCTCCTCTTCAAGATTATTTGCAAATGCAGCAAACTCTTGCCCACTTGTCATAGGCACAGCATCTTGCAACTGAGTTCTTCCCATTTTAATAATATCTTTAAACTCAGTACTTTTTGCTCTAAAAGAAGCGATTAAATTCTTTAAACTCTCAACCAAACCTTTATTTAATCTGATAAATGCATATCTAAAAGCGGTAGGGTATGCATCATTTGTAGATTGAGCACAGTTAACATGGTCGTTAGGAGAGCAGAACTTGTACTCACCTTTTTGATGACCTAAAATTTCTAAAGCACGATTTGCAATCACCTCGTTTGCATTCATATTTACAGATGTACCTGCGCCACCTTGTATCATATCTGTTGGGAAATCTTTATGGTATTTACCATCAACAATCTCTTGACATGCTTTAACAATTGCATCGGCGATAGTACCATCTATACTGCCAAGTTCTTTATTAGCCTGAGCAGCAGCCATTTTTACATAAGCAATTGCAATTACATAATCGGGATAATCACACATTTTTGTGTTGGAAATTTTGTAGTTATTTATTGCTCTTTGTGTTTGCACACCATAATAGGCCTCACTTGGAACCTTTAATTCTCCAAGAAGGTCTGATTCAATTCTATAATTTGTATTTTCCATTTTATTTTGTGTTTTTAATTTTATATTTTTAAAGTAAAGTGCAAATGTATTAAATTTTTACACTCCCGATACATTTCTTACTATTTCCTTACTTAAATACTATTATCTTGCCTGTTAATCTTATTAAGAGTACTCAATATTAATAAACGGTGCTATACCGGTACAAATAGATAAAGGGAGATAGTTACCTTAGAGGTAGAATCATCTTGTATCTTGATTATAACCTCCTATTTCTTATCTTTGTAACAGATATTAAAATCTATGAGAAAATTTTTTGCCAATATATTATTCGCCTTTTTGTATCTCTTATCTCTTTTACCACTTAGAGTACACTATTTCTTTTCTAACATAATCTCTTTTATTCTTTGCAATATAATTAGGTATAGATATGTAACAGTTGTTACGAACATTAGTAGAAGTTTCCCACAGATGAAGTATAAAGAGATTTCAAAACTTGCGAGAAGCTATTATACTTATATGTGTGATATATTCGTGGAAAGTGTTTGGTTTATAGCTCATTGTGCAGAGCGATTATTTAAAATGGTAGAGGTGGAAGGGAGAGAAATTGTAAATGAATTGCAGGAGAAAAAAGGAAAAGTTATGATTGTAATGGGGCACTGTGGAAATTGGGAATTGATGAGTGCTTTTGTTGGAGAAAAATTTTATCGCGATAAGAAAGATTTTACTGCAAATCCAATTTACATTGTTTATAAAGCGGCAGAAAATGGTGAGAGTAATTTTCTTTTTAAAAAAATTAGAGATAGGAATTATAAAAAATTTTGTTGTAAAGGTGGGATGTTAGAATCTAAATCTTTACCTGTTCATTTGATGAAAAGGAGAGATGAAAAATCTACATACCTTTTAATAGCAGATCAGAACCCGATAGGGGAGAATCCGATAGTGATAGATTTTTTGAATCAACAAACAATGATGCTTAGAGGTCCTGAATACCTGAGCGTTAGGATGAAGATGCCTGTTGTTTATATGTATATGGATAGGATAAAAAGAGGTAGATATAAAATATCTTTTTCTCTGATAACAGAAGATGCAAGCAAGGAGGAAGAGCTTATGGTGACAAGAAAATTTGCAGAGTTTTTAGAGAAGGATATTGAGAAAAATAAAGTCAATTGGTTGTGGAGTCATAAAAGGTGGAAGAGAAAAATTTTGAAATAGTTACACGTTTTTAAAAAATTATTCTTATAATTGCAATGTAAAATAAATTTTGTCTTGTACGATTAAGTTATTTACAAGTAATGCGAATAAGAAAGAATATATTTTTAGGTTTATTATTTGCTTCATTTTTATCTCCTGCATATTCTCAAATCTTGAGAGAAGGCGAGCCTGTCCCACAAGGTGCAATCATTTACTCACTTCCGCAAACATCTGTTAGAGTTACAGTTACGGCTGAGTTTGTAAATTTTGTCGCAGGACCTTATGCAAGTTACGCTTCAAAGTTTATGGGAGAAAATGCTCAAACTTCCAACTCGCAAACATATAATATCAAAGAGATAAAAATAGAACAATTGATAGAAGCAGATCCAGAATTTTATGTTGCCGCAAATATTGGAACTTCAAAAAATGCAAGTGCAAACTTCTTAAATTTTTCTTCTCAAGGTTTAATTGTAGCGCCGGGTTTTTTCTCTGGCAGTAATTCAAATTTTATTTTTAAACATTCAGATAAAAAACAGATGAGGGAACAAATCTCTCCAACTTCTGTAAAAGAGAATAGAATTTATAAAACAATAGTAAATGAAGATGGAGAAGAGGAGAAAATCGCTACAATGGAGACTCAAGTGATAGAGAGAGATTTAGAGAAACGCGCAGAAGAGACAGCACAAATTATTTTTAAACTAAGGGAGAAAAAGATAGATATATTAGTTGGTGATACAGATGCAAATTATAATGGTGAGGCATTGGGTGCTGCAGTAAAGGAGATGACTAAATTAGAAAATCAATATTCATCTCTTTTCTTTGGTACAAAAAAGAAATCTGTTCAAACCTCTTCATTTGATATTGTCCCTTCTGTATCTAATTCGGAACAGAGATACGAAGCATTTAGAATTTCGGAGAACCAAGGTCTGCTACCTATAGGTAGTGGTAAGGGGAGGGTTATTTATTTAGTACTCTCTCCCGAAGGGGAAATCAATCCTATACAACAAGGAGATATATCATCTTCTAAAGGAAAAATAGTTTATAGAACACCTGTTGCAGTTAGGGCAAAAATTGTAGATGGTGAAAAGATTTTAGCCGAGACAAGATTGTTGATTTATCAATTTGGGAAAATTTTAACATTCCCTTTAGAGCTCGCAAGCAGTAGATAACAATTACATTTTAAATAATATAAATAATTAAATATGAAAACAATATTGGATCTTCAACCAAAGGAAGTTTGGAGTATTTTTCATGAGTTAACTCAAATCCCTCGCCCTTCAAAAAAAGAACAAAAAGCAGTTGAATGGGCATATAACTATGGTAAAAAATTAGGTCTCGAAACGATAAAAGATAAAGTAGGTAATGTTATTATTCGTAAGCCTGCTACAAAAGGGATGGAGAACAGAGCTGGGTTAATTTTTGAGGCTCACTTAGATATGGTGCCAGAGAAAAATCCAGAAGTTAAACACGATTTTGAGAAAGATCCTATCAAGACAAGAGTTGTTGGCGATTATCTATATGCAACCGGTACAACATTGGGTGCCGATAATGGTTTAGGTGTTGCCATTGCAATGGCTATATTAAAAGATAAAAAATTAGTGCATGGTCCTATTGAGGCTCTATTTACAGTTGATGAGGAGACTGGTATGACAGGTGCTAAAGAGCTTAAAGCTGGTCTATTAAAAGGAGATATACTAATTAACTTAGATTCAGAAACAGAAGGAGAAATTTGTATTGGTTGTGCAGGAGGTTTAGATGGTGAGGCTGTGTTTAAATATTCTACAGAAAAAGTTCCAAGCAACTATATTTATAAAGAGATTACAGTTAAAGGACTTATGGGCGGACACTCTGGAATGGATATTTATCTTTACAGAGCAAACGCCAACAAGATCATAGCAAGAATTTTATTACCTCTTCTTAGAGATTTAAATGTTAAGCTTGTACATATCGCCGGAGGAAGTAAAAGAAATGCTATACCAAGAGATGCAAGTGCTATAGTAGCAATACCAAAAGCTAATGAGAAAAAGGTTGCCTCTATCATAGCTAAAATAGCAAAAGAGGTTAAGTACGAACACAGATATTCAGATAAGGAGTTAAAAGTTTTAACAAAAGCACTAAAAGATAAAACTCCTGCAATAGAAAAAGGTGTTGCTCTAAATCTTGTTAAAGCTCTATGTGCTTGCCCTAATGGTATTTACAGAAAGACAGATGAGTTGCCGGGTATTCCTTCAGAGGTAGAGACATCTAATAATATGGCAATTGTTGAGCAAGGGAAAAATAGCATTAAGGTGCATATTTTAATGAGAAGTTTCACAGATTCTAACAAATATGATTTAGCAGAGGCATTTAGATCTTTATTTGAACTTGCAGGTGCTAAATGTTCATTCTCTGCTGCA
>CAMNNS010000030.1 GCA_946545765.1 uncultured Bacteroidales bacterium
CCCAATTTGAATTCTCTCCAAACATTCCAAAACTCTCCCCTATTTTCATGTTCAACTTGACCATAATTTTAATAATCTGATCTATAGCCAACAATATAAGGGTAATAGAAAGTAATGTTATTTTTTTACCTTGTTTAGTCATTAAATCCTAATTAGTATTCCCTTTATCTACTTTCCTTATCCTCAACACTTAAAGTTGCATGAGGAACTGCTAACAAACGCTCTTTAGGGATAAGTTTTCCAGTTTTTCTGCTTATTCCGTAAGTTTTATTCTCAATTCTAACTAAAGCAGCTTCAAGTGATTGTATGATTTTATATAATCTGTGAGCAAACTCGCTACTCTCCTCTCTAAACAAGTATGAAGCCCCTTCTTCAAGAGCTTTAAATGTAGGGGAAGTATCCTCCACATCATTACTCTTACTATGGTTAATAGCATTTCTCAGCATTTCATATTGATCTTTCTTCTCCGCTAACTTCTTTAGAATAACCTCCTTGAACATCTTTAAATCTTCATCACTATACCTTGCTTTTGGTACAACATTTTCTGCAACATGTTTTTTTGCAACATGAGTTTTATTGAGAGAAACTTTATTACCAATATTTTTTTCAACAAGTTGCTTCTTTACAACAGGTTTTTTTACTACTGCTTTCTTAACAACCACCTTTTTGACAACAGGTTTCTTTGCTACTGTTTTCTTTACAACCGCCTTCTTAACAGCTGGTTTCTTCGCTACTACTTTCTTTGCAACTACCTTTTTAACCGCAGGCTTTTTTGCTACGGCTTTCTTTGCAACTACCTTTTTAACAGCTGGTTTCTTTGCTACCGATTTCTTAACTACTGCCTTTTTAGCAACAGGTTTCTTTGCTACCGATTTCTTAACAACTGCCTTTTTAGCAATAGGTTTTTTTGCTACAGTCTTCTTAACAACTGTCTTTTTAGCAACAGGTTTTTTTGCTGCTGTTTTTTTAGCAACTGCCTTTTTAACAGCAGGTTTCTTGGCTACTACTTTCTTTGTAACCGCCTTTTTAACTGCAGGCTTCTTTGCTACTGATTTCTTCGCAACGCCCTTTTTAACAATTTTCTTTGCCATAATTATATAGTATAAATTTATTTCTCCACTTTTATCGCGATAACACCATCTTCCCACTCCACTTTTGTTGAACCTCTTAATTCTTCACTATCTGATGATACTACTTTTATTTCATTTGCTAAAGTTTGAGCACAAATATAATCTTTCAAATCTTTTTCTCCACCCTCTAACATATCAACTATCTCCTCTTTTGATTCTATTATAACTCTAATTCTATCAGTAACATCAAATCCAGAATCTTTTCTTAGATTTTGAATTCTATTTACCAATTCACGAGCAATACCCTCTCTTTTTAAACTATCTGAAATTTGAATATCTAAAGCTACAGTCAAAGCACCATCATTAGCTACTAACCAACCCGGCATATCCTCAGAACTTATTTCATAATCTGTACTTTCCAATATAACATTTCCACTTTCTAATTTCAATTCGTACTTCTCAGACTTCTCTATCTCAGATATTTCCTTTTGTCCTAAATTAGTAAATGCAGTTGCAATTTCTTTCATTTGCTTCCCATATTTCTTACCCAAAGTTTTAAATACAGGTTTGATTTTCTTTATTATAATACCTTCTGTATCGGTTATATATTCAACTGTTTTAACATTAACTTCTCCCAATATTAGTTTCTCTACCTTCTCAAACTGCTCCTTAACCTTTGGCGATATTACAGGTACCATAATTCTTGCAAGAGGCTGACGCACTTTTATATTAACCTTTCTCCTTAATGCTAAAATCATAGAAGAGCTAATCTGTGCCATCTCCATACGCTCTTCTAAATCTTTGTCTATTAAAGATTCATCTGCGTTTGGCATAATTACGGAGTGAACGGTGCTCTCTTTATGCAAGCCCGAGACTTTGTTTAAATCACAGAATAACTGATCCATATAGAATGGTGCAATGGGAGCTGCTAATATTGCTACTGTTTCTAAACAAGAGTATAATGTTTGATAAGCTGCAAGTTTATTCTCATTCATTGTACCGCCCCAAAATCTTTTTCTGTTAAGTCTTACATACCAATTACTTAAATGATCACATACAAACTCTTGAATTTTACGACCTGCCATTGTCACATCGTAATCTTCATAAGCTTTCTTAACATCTTTGATTAACGAATTAAGATAAGAAATTATCCAACGATCTATTTCTTCTCTTTGAGATATAGGAATTTGTGGTGCTTTTGCATCAAATTTATCAACATTACTATAAAGTGCAAAGAATGAGTAGGTGTTATACAATGTCCCAAAGAATTTTCTACGAACCTCATCTACATTATCTTCATCAAATTTAAGATTGTCCCAAGGTTGTGCATTTGTCAACATATACCATCGTAAAGCATCGGCACCATATTTGTCAATTTGTTCAAATGGATCAACTGCATTTCCCAAACGCTTACTCATTTTCTCCCCCTTCTTATCCAAAACTAATCCATTGGAAACTACTGTTTTAAATGCTGGAGTACCACTCACCATAGTATGTATTGCATGTAGAGTATAGAACCAACCTCGTGTTTGATCTACCCCCTCTGCTATAAAATCTGCTGTTTGCCCAAATTGAGGTTTATCCTTGTTTATCAACCACTCCTGAGCATAAGGCATTGCACCAGAATCAAACCAGACATCAATTAAATCACTCTCACGCTTCATTTCTTTTCCCGATTCAGATAATAAAACTATCTCATCAATATAAGGTTTATGAAGATCTATTCTATCATAATTTTCATCAGAAAAATCGCCAACAATAAAACCTTTATCCTTCAAAGGATTGCTCTTCATTATTCCTGCACTCACCGCTTTATCTATCTCATTATAAAGTTCCTCAACACTACCAATACATTTTTCTTCTCGTTTATCTTCTGTTCTCCAAATTGGTAACGGGGTCCCCCAATATCTACTTCTACTTAGATTCCAATCTTGTAAATTCTCCAACCACTTACCAAATCTACCACTACCTGTACTCTCTGGTTTCCAAGTTATTTCACGATTTAATTCTATCATTTTATCTCTCACAGCAGTAGCCTTGATAAACCAACTATCTAAAGGATAATATAATACCGGCTTATCTGTACGCCAACAATGAGGATAAGAGTGAGTGTGTTTTTCTATCTTAAAAGCCTTCCCTTCTTGTTTCATCTGCACACATATATCAACATCTAAAGTAGGCGAATCGGGAGTGAGAGAAGAATCATAAGCATTTTTAACATAACGACCGGCAAACTCCAGATAAGAGTCTCTCACTCTTTCTTTTACAAAGTTGTCATCTAAATCTTCTACTCTATAAAATTTCCCTGTTCTATCTACCATTGGTCTCATTACACCCTCTTTATCCTTAAGAGTGAATGGAGCAATATTATTTTGTTTAGCAACTCTGTCATCATCAGCACCAAAAGTTGGGGCAATATGAACAATTCCTGTTCCATCCTCTGTTGAAACAAAATCACCAGAGATAACTTTCATAGTATTCTTCTCAGGGGCAATCCATGGTAGAAGTTGCACATACGAAATACCTTCTAAATTCCTACCATTAAAAGAGTTATCTAACACTTTAAACGGCACAACTTTATCTCCAATCTTGTAATCCTCTAACGCTATTTCTTTACCTTTTGGATTAAAGTTGGAATTAACCAAATCTTTTGCAACTAAATAATAGGCAGGTTTACCGCTGTAAGGATTAAACGATTGAACTTTAACATACTCAATATTTGGACCTACACAAAGAGCCACATTAGAGGGGAGTGTCCATGGTGTTGTTGTCCATGCTAATATATATAATTCTCCCTGATTCAACTCATTACCATTAACATCTTTAAAGAGAAATTCACTCTTTGTATCTTTAACAACCTCAAATTGAACGGTTGCTGTTGTATCTTTGACCTCTCTATAACATCCAGGTTGATTCAATTCATGTGAACTTAAACCTGTACCTGCTGCTGGAGAATATGGTTGAATTGTGTAACCTTTATATAATAAACCCTTAGTATGCAAATTTTTAAGAAGATACCACAAAGTTTCGATATATCTATTATCATAGGTAATGTAAGGATTGTTCATATCTACCCAATAACCTATCTCTTCTGTTAGATTAACCCACTCTGCAGTATATTTCATCACCTCTTTTCTACATGCCGCATTATACTCTTCTACAGAGACTTTAATACCTATATCTTCCTTTGTAATTCCAAGAAGTTTTTCTACTCCAAGTTCTACAGGTAAGCCATGAGTATCCCAACCCGCTTTTCTATTTACCTTAAAACCTGTTTGTGTTTTATATCTACAATAAGCATCTTTAATAGCTCTTGCCATAACATGGTGAATACCAGGCTTCCCATTCGCTGAAGGGGGACCCTCGAAAAATATAAATTCGGGAGCACACTCACGCTCTTTCATCACATTTTCAAAACAATTCTGTGCCTTCCACCTTTCGAGGATATTCTTTCCAACCTCTACTAAATCAAATTTCTTATACTCTTGAAAACCCATATCTATTTAATTAACTATTGAAGTATTCCTATCAAAAAAATATACATTTTTAGCAATTGACAAATTTATAAAAAAACTTCATTAAATGTGTTGGAATAATCATATTTAAAATAATTTTGTATAAAATTTCCAAGTCTTTATACAAAATTTATGAAAAGATATTTCACACTCATCATTTTAAGCCTTATCACAATAGAGGTTATAGGGCAAAATAATAAAGAATATGTCACAATTTCAAGAGGGGGATAAAAAGATACAATTTACAATTGGAATAATACAAAAATTTCTGTAATTCATCACGATACATTATATGGAGTCCCTCAGCACATCTCAATTATAGAGATGGATAGAAAAGATTTCAAATTCTCTTTTGTAAATCACAACGGAATGAAAAGAACAAGTGATATAGCTACGAGTAATAATGAGATTATCGCGATAAATGGCACCTTCTACGATATGAAGTATGGTAATTCTGTCTGCTACTTGCAGATAGATGGGAAGATGCAAGACACAACAAGATTCGAAGATTTTTATCCTCAGATCAATGGAGCAGTAAAAATAAAAAACGGGAGATTAAAAATTATTAATTGGGACCCGAAGAAGGAGAAAAAATTTAGGAGAAAAGCAAGTAAATCAAGTAGATGCAATAAGAAAGTTTCTATCATGGTTGCTCAGCCCATCTTAATTAAAAACAGAAAAAAGGGGGAGATTTCTAATAATATGCCCGGATTTAACGATACAAAACACAACAGAAGTGTTCTATTTACAAAAAAAGATAAAGTCTATTTTTTGATTATTGATGGAAGGAGGAAAGGGTTTGCAGAAGGAATGACTATTAGTGAATTGCAAGATTTCTTGATTAAACTTGGAGCAGAGCAAGCAATAAATTTAGATGGAGGAGGTTCCTCAACACTTTGGACTAAAGAACACGGAATTATAAACTATCCAAGTGATAAAAACGGAGAAAGAAATATCGCAAATCATATTGCCGTACACTGCAAATAAATATTATCTTTGAACTCTCTTAAAATATTTGTGGAAATGGGAACGACTATAGATATAATCTTGATTAGCTGTTCTATATGTGCCATTATATGGGGGGCGTATAGAGGTCTGACTACCCAAATAATGGGGATACTTGGAATAGTATTAGGTTTGTGGCTGGCCTCTAAATTTACAGTAAATATAGCCACTTGGATAAATGATTTTTTTGATGGGGAAAAATATCTCGATGGGATTAAAATAGCCGTTTATATCATATTCGTAATTCTAATTGTAATCCTATGTAAGTTATTAGGAAAATTATTAGATAATATATTCAATCTAACCATTTTAGGTAGTGTTAACAGAATATTAGGAGGGCTTTTTTGCCTATTAAAAGTTATTTTGATATTTGCAGCAATTGCCAGCATTATCAATTATGCAGATAATTCCCTTGAATTTGATTTTGTAAAGACTCTTAAAACAAGTAAAGGGTTCAACTTATTAGTAGAAATAGCTGACAAGGTTCTTCCGTATATTAAGAGTTTATTCTCTTTATCATAGAACCGTTTTATAATCAAATATATATACAATCCATTATCTCTATCAAAAATAGAGAGATATGCTACTGAATTTTACTTGTTTTTCATTTTATTTTCTTAATAAAAGAAAATAATCTCATCGCGATAAATTTATTTTACCAATTGGCATACGATTGTACTGATGACCCACCATCTTTGTAAACAAAAATAAAAGATGGAACAATTTCTTTCATACAATAAAAGTGATTTTATAAAAAGCATAAAAGAAGATCCGAGTTCAATGCTAATACCAACCCTTAGATTTGGAGCAGTAATATACCTTATTGCGATAATAGTTGGAATAGCAATAGGAGTTATTGCTTTAATGATAAGCATATTATAGAAGGATTATTTTGTTACTATAATTAATTTGATTGCCGGGTTATAATTGGGGGGAAGATTTTTGAAGAGAAGATATTTATAATCCGGCATTTTTAAAAAAAGAAATGAATAACAGATATAAAGTAAAACAATTTGATGAATACGACTGCGGAGCAGCTTCGCTGGCTTCTGTAGCAAAATGGTTTGGGATTGATGCACCTCTGGCTCAAATTAGAAGAGAATGTGGTTGTAGCCCAGAGGGCATTACTATACAAGGAATTATAGATGGGAGCGAAAGTTTGGGGCTAAGTGCCAAGGCTCTAAAGGTAGAAGAGGCAAACAACTCCAATGAGGGGGAGATTAAAGTTATAAAAATAGAGTGTTTAAAAGAGCTTAAATTTATAAATGCTCCTATTATAGCTCACTTGAAGAAAAAAGATGGTTTTATGCACTTTGTTGTTGTATATAAAGTTACAGAGTCTTCTGTCTTATTTATGGACCCTGCAGAAGGTGAATATATTAAAGAAGATATTGATAGTTTTGCCAATATATGGAGTGGTTATATAATCACATTTAAACGCACATCGGTTTCTAAAATAGATAATAAAGAGGGAAAATGGGCAAGGATATTCTATCTGTTTGGGATATATAAAAAAGATATAGTGTATGCACTTATAGGCTCTATAGGACTCACAATTATTGGGGTATGCAACTCACTATTTTTACAAAACATAATAGACTATATTATACCGAGTAGAGATATAAAAATGTTACTAATTATCTCCTCTTTGATATTGATTTTAATTCCAACTACATATATCATTTCATACTATAGGAACATCTATTTAATCAGGTGTGGTTTCAAGATAGATTCTTCGTTGGTTATCAATTTTTTGGAAAGAATTTTCAAGCTACCCACATCCTTTTTTGACGAATACAAAAGTGGCGATTTAGAGTCAAGAATGTCAGATTCTTCAAAAATCAGAATATTGATAACAGAAGGTTTTGTAAACATTTTTATATGTGCCTTATCGCTGATTATAGTAATTGCCCTAATGTTCACTATATACTGGAAATTAGCGGTATCTGTCCTTCTATTTTGTCCAATATATCTACTCCTATACTATTTTTCAAATAGAATAAATAAGAGATATAAAAAAGAGATTGCAGAGATAGGGGGAAAATTTGAAGGGAATGTGATAGATTGTTTAGAGGGGGCACATACTTTAAAACATTACTATAACGGCAAAGAATCGATATATTACTCTAAGAATTTATCTCTACTTGTAGAAAAAGGCTATAAGGGGTCTCGTATAATGAGTATATATCAAGAAGTTGGCAATAATATTTCTCAATTATTATTAGCCTCAATTATAGTAATCGGGGGATTTGCGATTTTTAATAACAGTATGAGTGTAGGAGAATTAGTCTCATTCTATACTTTAAGTTCATTTTTTATCTCACCGATGAATCAACTTGTTGATATAAATTCTATAATTAATGACGCTTTAGTTGCTTCAGAAAGATTGATGGATATTATGACATTAAAGGGGGAACAAGAGGGAGACTTTAAAGGGCTAACAATAACCAAAAATAGTAATTATGAAAAAGATATACATGATATAGAATTTAAAAATATAGAATTTAAATATCCCGGAAGGGAGCTTTTATTCAAAGATTTTAACGCTACTATCAAAGGGGGAGAAATTAGTGCAATTATTGGGAAAAATGGGTGTGGAAAAAGTACAATATCTGCCCTTTTGATGAGAGACAGAGTACCAAACAAAGGAGAAATTAAATTAAATGGGACAAACATTAATTTGTACGATATTACTAATTGGAGAGAATATATCGGGATAGCATCACAAAATGTACATCTTTTTAATAGTAGTATTTTAGATAATATTATAGCTGGTGCAATCTCTACAGATTTAAAAAGAGTAGCAGAAATTGTTAAAGAATTGGAAATAGATAAAATGATAGAGGAATTCCCACAGGGTTTACTCACTTTTGTTGGAAGTAAAGGGAAGAATCTTTCGGGAGGGCAAATGCAAAAAATTGCAATTGCAAGATTGCTCTATAAAGAACCGCAGATTTATATCTTTGACGAGGCTACTTCATATATGGATCAACATTCTGAGAATCTTGTCATTGAAGTAATTAAAAAACTTAAAAAACAGGGGAAAAGTATTATTATAATATCACATAGGAAGAACATTATAGATACAGCAGATAATATTATTAAATTATGATAAAAATTATACCGGTTAAAATATGGATTTCCATTGGTGGTATCTGACGCACCTTTTCGGTCAGAAAATTAAAACAACTAATATGAAGGATACGAGTTTAAAGATTAGAGGGTTTATTAGTTTAGAAGAAAAAGAGCTAAACCTTAGAGGTGGAATAAGCTGGCAAATAATTGGTATTGCTACCGGAATTATTGCTTCTGTTATTAAAGCAATAAACACCTACAAAGATGATTTTATCAGAGGGTACCAAGCTGGAGTTGCAGGTAAAGAATTTTCGGGAATAAAATTCGGAGGATAGGATATGAGAGGCTTTTATGAACTTAGAATTGATGAAAGAGTAGCTATTTACGGAGGTAAAGATGCTAATGTTTCTAAAACAGTAGAACTTATCGGGTACCTTATAGGACGATTGGTTAAAAGTATCATTGATGTAAGAGATAAAAAAGAAGAAAAACCTATGAATGTTCCGATATATGGCAGGTAATACACTCTTATACTCATAAATAGCAATAAATTTAAGTGCTAATTATAAGTATATTATAATTGGAATAGAGATAAACAGAAAGGATATTCTACTACAATAATATTTATAGAAAAAATCATTTTGTTTATCTCTATATTTATTCATCTATGTTAAAAAAAAAATTATTATATTTGTCTGTTATGAAGAAAAAAATACTACTATTATTTACCATTGTTATTGTAAATGCCGTTTGTTTATATGGGCAACAAATATGGTCTCTGACCGATTGTATCAAATGGGCGAAAGAGAACAACTTACAAATTCAACAAGGAGTTCTCACTACAGAACAGGCAAAGAACAATATTATCAACTCTATGCTAAATTTCGCCCCAACTCTTAATGCGGGCGTTTCTCACAATATGAGCTGGGGACGCTCAGTTAATCTACAAACTTTAGAGATAATCAAGAATAAAAGAAGCATGAGTACAAGTGGCTCTTTGAGCTCATCTTTGAGTATCTTTAACGGGTTATCAAAAATTTATACACTAAAGAGTGATAAAGCTCAACATAAAATATCTGAACAGCAGATAGAAAAACTTAAAAATGATATTACCATACAAATAACTCAGGCATATCTACAAATTCTTTTATCACAAGAAATAGAAAAGAGTGCCATTGAAAGTTACAAAAGTGTTGAGGAACAAGTAGAAAGGACTTCAAAATTAGTTGATGCAGGTAGTCAGGCATATAGTACTCTTTTAGAGGTTAAAGCTCAATTAGCCAACGAAAAAAGTCAATGTGTGATTGCAAAGAATAATGTTAGGACAAATAAACTCATACTTATTCAACTTTTAGATCTGCCAAATCATACAACTAATATTGATGATTTTCAGGTTGCTTCGTTAGAAGAGAGTTTAGATGAACATCCCAATTTATTGCCTACTGAGGATATAAACTATATATATGGTTCAGCTTTAGATTTACCTCAGATTAAAATGCAAGAGCTAACACTTGAAAAGAGCATCTATGATTATAAAAGTGCAAGGGGAAGATACTGGCCTACACTATCTATTCAGGCGGGGTATGGTTCATACTACACAGATAGTCAAAGTGGTGCTTTCTTCTCTCAGTTTGATAATAACAAAAATCCAAGTGTTGGTCTCTCATTAAGCATACCTATATTTAATGCTTTATCAACAAGAATGAGCGTTAGAAATCAAAAATTGAATATAGAAAGAGAGAGAATAAATTTAGAGATACAAAAGAAGAATCTTTACAAAGAGATACAAAGTGCCTATAATGAAGCCTTTTCCGCATACGAGAAGATGAAAGCGAGTAAAGAAAATCTCACCTCTATCCAAGAATCTTTTAAATATACAGAGAATAAATTTAATGTTGGTATGATGAATGCTACAGATTACAATATCGCTAAAGCTAATCTGTTTAAGGCGGTAAGTGCTTATCTTCAAGCAAAATATCAATATATATTTGAGATTAAAATCTTGGATTTTTATAAAAGAAGAGAAATTGAATTGTAAATTAAAATTACTAAATACCCGTTGAGATGAGTAATAAACAAAAATCAAACAAAAAGAAGATAAGAATTTTTGCTATAGTTGGAGCAGTTATTATACTACTTATAGCTGTAAAGAAATGTGGTTCAGATAATAGTGTGTATGTTAATGTGCAAAAACCAGAGAGGAAAACTATTGTAGAAAGTATTCCGGCAAATGGTAAAATTCAACCAGTTACAGAGGTAAAAATCTCCCCTGATGTATCGGGAGAGATTGTTGAACTATGTGTAAAAGAGGGAGATGCAGTAACAAAAGGACAATTGATTATTAAGATTAAACAAGATATTTATTTGTCTGCTGTAGAACAAGCATTAGCAAGCTTGAATTCTATTAAGGCTAATTATAAACAGCAAGAGGCACAAACCGCAAGGATTAAACAAAATTTTGAAAGAAATAAACTCTTATACGAATTAAAGACTATCTCTAAAGCTGAATATGAAGTAGCAAGTACAGAGTGGGAAGTGGCACAAGAACAATTAAGTGCAGCAAAATTTAATATAAGTAGTGCAGAGGCAAGGGTAAAAGAAGCAAGAGAAAATCTTTCAAAGACAACTATCTACGCTCCTATGGATGGTATAGTATCTAAACTAAGTGTAGAATTGGGAGAGAGGGTTGTAGGTACTTCTCAAATGGCTGGTACAGAAATGTTAAGAATAGCCAATTTTGATGCGATGGAGGTCTTGGTTGATGTTAATGAGAACGATATTATCAGATTAAAAGTTGGAGATAGTGCTGAGATAAGTGTAGATGCTTATATGGATAGAAAATTTATGGGTTATGTAACAGAGGTTGCAAACTCTTCAAAGAGTAGTACAGCTACAACAAGTCAAGCAACTACTTTTGAGGTTAATATAAGATTGGATCCTAAATCTTACTCAGATCTATTTTCAGAAAATCCACGACCATTCCGCCCTGGAATGAGTGCATCTGTACAAATCAAAACAAGTGTGGCAGAAAATGTATTAGTTTTGCCTTTGGCAGCTATAGTTACAAAAAAAGAATTACTCGGCGACTCTGGTCTTTCTCAAGCGGTGTTTACATATAATTCTGAAACAAAAACTGTTACTGCTGTTCCTGTTAAAATAGGTTTACAAGATATTTCCGATATAGAGATAAAAGAGGGGATAACAGATTCTACCCTTGTAGTTTCTGGCCCTGTTCAAACTATTAAATCTTTAAACAATAATACAGAAGTAAAAGCCACGATAAAATAAGAGGTACTGCTTTGAAAAAAGGGGAAAAATATATTATACTTTTAGAGAGTGCAACAGATTCATGTTCTGTTGCACTTTGTGATTTTGAACACCTTATCGCTGAGAAATATGCCCTAATTCCAAAAGGTCACGACTCTATGCTTGCTCCATTAGTTAAAGATATTTTAGATGAAAATAAATTAACTCCTAAAGATTGTTATGCAGTGGCAATAAGCCAAGGACCTGGAAGTTATGTTGGATTAAGAATTGCTACATCTTTAGCAAAAGGGTTAGCTTTTGGAGGGGGACTTAAACTTATCGGGATAAGCACTCTAACAGTTATAACTCAATGTGCTATAGAGAACAACTTGATTAAAAATGGGGAGAGATTAATTGTACCTATGATAGATGCTGGAAGAATGGAGGTATATACAGCAAACTATAACTCTGATGGAGAACAAACTTCAGAAGTATCGTCAAAAATTTTAGATGAAAACAGCTATTACTCAGAGTTAAAAGAGAACAAAGTACTTTTTACTGGCAATGGAGCTTTAAAGTATTATCAATTTTTAAAAGAAAAAGGGGCGGAGAATAAAGAAATTGCTGAACTACTCAATAATGCTACATTTATCCAACAATTACCTCATGCAAGTGGTTTAAGAATACCTGCAATACAATCCTTAATAAATGGGAAAGAGGACTCAGTCGCATACTTTGAGCCTTTTTATTTAAAAGATTTCATCCCCGGAAAGGCTAAAAAACTACTATAAAGTCTAAGTATTTTACAGACACCAAAATAACAAAATAGAATAAGCTCAGAAAAGTGAATTAATTAGAGAATAATAGTATTCTTTAATATGCACTCATCAAACAAGCAAGAGCAAAAGATTTCTACAACTTAGATATTATATAATCAAGTTTATCTAAATCATAAACATCTTTATCCACCACATCTCCCTCTTTATCAAATATAAACATAGAAGGGAGTTTGGTTATATTATATGTAACTAAAGCTGCAGAATTTTCACCCAAACCATCGCAAACATTTATCCAAGGGAGATGAGAAATCAAACTTGCCCAATAAGCTTTATCAGTATCTACACAAACAGCATAAATCTCCAACTTTTTCCCTTGATATTTTTCATAAATACTCTTTAACTCAGCATTAAACATTTTTTGAGCAATATCACCCGAATGCCAAAACAATAAAATAAATGGTCTTCCAAAAAGAGAAGA
>CAMNNS010000031.1 GCA_946545765.1 uncultured Bacteroidales bacterium
TTCTCTTTACACTCTTCTAAAACTTTCTCTCTATTATTCTCATTTATTTTAGACATATAATCTTGTATAATAGTTGCCCCTACATTACTTGTCATAATTAAGATAGTGTTTTTGAAATTTACGGTTCTTCCTTTACCATCGGTAAGCCTCCCGTCATCAAGTACTTGTAATAGTAAGTTGAATACATCGGGATGAGCTTTCTCTATCTCGTCAAACAGAACAACAGAATAAGGTTTTCTCCTAACAGCCTCTGTTAGTTGCCCCCCTTCATCATATCCAACATACCCCGGAGGAGCTCCAATCAATCTTGTAACCGAAAATCTCTCTTGGTACTCACTCATATCTATTCTTGTTATCATATTCTCATCGTTGAATAAAAATTCTGCGAGGGCTTTAGCAAGTTCTGTTTTCCCAACTCCTGTAGTCCCTAAAAACAGAAATGAACCAATAGGTCTCTTTTCATTACCGAGCCCTGCTCTTGACCTTCTAACTGCGTCAGAAACAGCATTTATTGCCTCATCTTGTCCTATTACCCTTTTGTGCAACTCTTCTTCTAAATGGAGTAGTTTTTCTCTCTCACTCTGTAACATTCTATTTACAGGAATACCTGTCCATCTTGCCACTACCTGAGCAATATCTTCTGGCCCTACCGATTCATCTATTAGAGGGTTGGGTATTGCATTTATTTTCTCTTTTATCTTCTCTATCTCTTTCTCTAATCCACCAATCTTTCCATATCTTATCTCTGCAACTTTTGCATAATCACCTCCCCTTTCTGCTGTTTGGGCTTCAAATTTTAGTTTGTCTATTTTAGCCCTTTTCTCTTGCATTGAATCAAATAAAGATTTCTCTTCTTTCCACTGTTTTGCTAATTCTTCTTGCTTGTCTTTTAATTCTTTAAGCTGTTTTTCTATTTGAGAAAGTTTTGGCGATTCCCCCTCCATTCTAATTGCTTGTCTCTCTATCTCTAATTGTTTGATTTTTCTATTTAGCTCATCGATAGATTCTGGAACGGAATTCATCTCCAGTCTCAATTTTGCTGCTGCCTCATCCATTAGATCTATCGCTTTATCGGGGAGATACCTATTAGTTATGTATCTGTGTGATAGTTCAACGGCGGCAATTATTGCATCATCTTCTATTTTTACCTTGTGATGATTTTCATATTTTGGTTTTAAACCTCTTAATATAGAAATACTCTCTGCGGGCGATGGTTCGTCTGTCATAACCATTTGAAACCTTCTTTCCAATGCTTTATCTTTTTCAAAATATTTTTGATACTCATCTAATGTTGTGGAACCTATACATCTTAGTTCTCCTCTTGACAAAGCTGGTTTCAAGATGTTTGCAGCATCCATAGCTCCGCTTGTTTGACCTGCTCCCACAAGGATGTGAATTTCATCTATATAGAGAATATATTCGCCATTACTATCGATCACCTCTTTAACTATCCCTTTCAACCTCTCTTCAAACTCACCTTGATATTTTGCCCCAGCAATTAAAGCTCCCATGTCGAGAGAATAGATAATTTTATCCTTTAAATTTTCTGCAACATCCCCATTGACAATTCTTTGTGCTAATCCCTCTGCAATAGCAGTTTTTCCTACCCCCGGTTCACCAACTAAGATAGGATTGTTTTTGGTCCTTCGACTAAGTATTTGCAATATTCTCCTAATTTCTTCATCTCTCCCGATAACTGGGTCAACCTTACCACTTTTTGCCCTTTCATTAAGGTTGATTGCATACCTTTGAAGCATCTTTTCTTGTTGTGTGTTATTTGTATTCATATTTAATCCTCCTTTTGGTTTTTTAAACCATCATTCAATATATCAACTTATTTGCCGAACCTTTATTTCTCCCTTTTTTTCAGTATTTTATGACATTTTGACCATCTTTTTTAAAAGATTTACTTCTATCCCGATGCGAGTATGTTATTTTGTCATCTTTCTAAAAAAATAAATAGGGTTTTCTATTAGCTAACACTCTTTTTTATTATATTTGGTCTCAAATAGTCTTATTTTGGCGGATCGTGATAACATAAAAGAGAAATTAAAAGGGGGGCTTTTATTACCTTTGGTGGAGAGTTTTTATACTATTCAAGGTGAGGGTAAGAATATGGGTAAACCTGCTTTTTTTATCCGTTTAGGGGGATGTGATGTTGGTTGTAGCTGGTGTGATTCTAAAGAGAGTTGGAATGCTAATCTGTTTCCACCTGTAGCAGTAGAGGATATTATACAAGAGGCGATTAAGTATAAAGCTAAATCTATAGTCTTGACAGGGGGAGAACCTTTGAATTATCCTTTAGATATTTTCTGTAACCTTCTTAAAAAGAACAATTTTGAGATTTTTTTAGAGACTAGTGGTAGTCATGAATTTTCGGGACATTTTGATTGGATTTGTCTTTCACCTAAAAAAAATAAAAAACCTTTTAGCAATCTTATCTACAATTTAGCAGATGAACTAAAGGTTATAATAGAGAATGAAGATGATTTTTTGTGGGCAGAAGCAAATAGAGACAAGGTAAAGAGAGATTGTTATTTATTTTTACAACCCGAGTGGAGTAGAAGAGATATTATCTTACCCAAGATAATAGACTATATTAAGGAGAATCCCGTATGGTCTCTCTCGCTACAAGCCCATAAGTATATAAATATACCGTAAATTACTTATTTATCAATATTATAAATTATGAAAAGGACTAAATTATTTATTTTAACACTTGCTGTTATAGCTTTTTGCTCCTCAAGTTTATTCTCTCAAACTAAAAATGATGAGGGTTATATATTTACAACAATTAAATCTAATCCAATTACTTCAATCAAAAATCAAGGGAGTAGTGGAACTTGCTGGTGTTTCTCAACTACATCTTTCTTAGAGAGTGAAGCAATTAAAAAAGGGACTGCAGACACTACTTTAAATCTTTCTGTAATGTACAGCGTTTATTGGAGTTATATGGATAAATTTATTAAATATGTAAGATTAGACGGCCATTTGAATTTAGCAGAAGGAGGTGCTTTTGAAGATGTTACACACACTTTCAGAGATTATGGCGTAGTATTGGAAAGTGAAATGCCAACTCTTAGAAATGGTGAGAAAAGGGTGAATTTTAAAGAAATGACTGCTGTTTCTCAAGGTTTTGCTAAAGCTTTTATAAATGTTGCTAAAGGTCAGATCTCTCCAAGATATGCTACAGCATACGATGAAATTTTAAAAACTTATTTAGGAGAATTACCAACTACAACAACATACAGAGGTGTAACTTATTCTCCAAAAGATTTAGTAACCAAAGGTTTAAAACTTGATATGGATGATTATGTTTCTATTACTTCATTCACTCACCATCCATTCTATTCGAGATTTGCTATTGAGGTTCCCGACAATTGGAGATGGGATTTAAGTTATAATGTTCCTCTAAATGAGTTGATGCAAATAATAGATAATGCTATAGAAAATGGTTATACTGTTGCTTGGGGTGCAGATGTTAGTGAGACAGGTTTTACTCGCGATGGTATTGCTGTTGTTCCAGATGTTGAGGCTAATGAAAAAATTATGGGTTCAGACCAAGAGCGTTGGCTTGGTAAAGATCCTAATGCAAGAAGAAATGAGATCTATAATCTTAAAAAACCAGGTAAAGAGTTAGTTATTACTCAAGAAATGCGTCAGCTTGGTTATGATAATAAAACTACAACAGATGACCATGGAATGCATATGTTTGGTATTGCAAAAGACCAAAATGGAACAAAATACTATATGATTAAAAACTCTTGGGGAAAGACAGGAAAATATGATGGTATTTGGTATATCTCTAAGTCTTTTGTAGAGTACAAGACTATGAATATTTTGGTAAATAAGAATGCGATTCCTACCGCTATTCGTAAAAAACTTGGTATCTAATTTATAAATAAATATTATGCAACGATTACTTTTAGTAGTAGCTTTATTATTTACTTATACCTTAGGATTTTCTCAGTATAAATATGAATTTACAATAGTAAAAGAAAATCCTGCAACCTCCGTTAAGAATCAAGCAAAAACAGGGACATGTTGGTCTTTTGCTACAACTTCTTTTATAGAGAGTGAGGCAATAAGAAAAGGGAAAGCAGATACTACATTAAATCTTTCAGAAATGTATATCGTTAGAGATGTATATTTAGAGAGGTTAAAAGATAATTACTATAGGAGAAACAGAGGGAATAAAGGTCCTGGTTGTGTCTCTCATGTTTATATGAAATCTATCGGCAGAGTGGGTTTGATGTTAGAAAAAGATTATGATGGAATCAATTATGACTCTCCTACTCACGACCATTCTGCTTTGCAAAAAGAATTGAACAAAGTAAGTGAAGAGGCAGTAAAAGAGAAAAAAGGTGTTCCTTACACTCAATTCTACGAGGTGTTAGATAGATATTTAGGCCCATTAAATATATCTACTTTTGAATATAGAGGAAAGACATATTCATCATTAGATTTTATGAAGGCATTAGATATTCAACCTAATGATTATGTAGAGATTACAAGTTTCTCTCACCATCCATTTTATAGTAAGGTTTATTTAGAAATTCCAGACAATTATGATAATGAGCAATATTATAATGTTCCTATAGATGACCTTATCGAGATAATGGATAATGCTATAAAGAAAGGATATACAATAGCATGGGATGCCGATGTTAGCGAAAGTTATTTTGCTCATGCCAATAAAATAGCTCTATTTACCCCTGGGGAAAATATTAAAGCTGTAAAAGATGGTAACTTCCCTCAAAGATATAAAGAGGAGAGTGTAGATCAAGAGAAGAGGCAGCAAATGTTTGATAACTTTACAACTACAGATGATCATTTGATGCACATTACAGGTATAGCAAAAGATCAAAACGGAGTTAAATATTACAAAGTTAAGAACTCTTGGGGCATCTCTAATGGTGATGGTTATCTTTATGTATCAGAGAATTACATGAGAGCTAAAACTATAGCGATTTTAGTTCATAAAAATTCGATACCTCGTCTAATTAGAAAACAATTAAATATAGACTCTGTATTTAAATTAGAATAATGAGCATTAAAAAAGGGATACCAAACGCTATTACTTGCTGCAATCTGCTTTGTGGCTGTTTGGCAGTGCTCTATTCGTTTGAATTTAAATTTAATACCGCTTTCCTCTTTATTATAGGGGGGGCGGTATTTGATTTTTTAGATGGATTATCGGCAAGGGTACTAAAAGCATATTCGGCTATTGGAAAAGAATTGGATTCTCTTGCAGATATTATAACCTTTGGAGTAGCACCGGCTTTCTTAGCTTATAATTTCTTTCTTTATATTTCTAATTTTGAGTCTGTTATATTTTGTAAACCTTTTCGTTTTATACCATTCATTTTGGTTGTATTTTCTGCTTTAAGGTTGGCAAAATTTAATATAGATAATAACCAATCAGAAAATTTTATAGGTTTGGCTACACCTGCCTGTTCTTTACTAATATCTTCTTTAGTTGTTGGTTTTAATTACATTATAGATATAGATTTAACTTATATTCTATATCTTAAATGGCTAATGTTAGCCCTTATACTATTGCTCTCGTTCTTGTTAGTGAGCAATATTCCAATGTTCTCTCTTAAATTGAAATCAACTTCATTTAAAGAGAATAAGGTTAGATATATATTTTGTGGAATAGTATTATTAGAGATTATGTTGTGCTTGATTATTAAGTTGCACTACTCTCATTTAATAAGCATTATACTTCTGAGTTACATATTGTACAACATGATATTGTACATTGTGAATTTGTGTCCCGCCAGGGGATCGAACCCTGGACCCCAACATTAAGAGTGTCGTGCTCTACCAACTGAGCTAGCGAGACATCCCTCTCGAAAAAGGTGAGCAAAATTAACTCTTTTTATCCTGATTGCAAAATTTATTTAAATAAAAATATAAAAAAACTGAGAACCTATATGAAATCACATTCACGATAGGTTCTCTCTGTTTTTTATGGTAACAAAAAACTTTTCTAATTCTAATATTTCTTATCTTTGGCAAGGCAAATATAGTTAAAAATTGAATTTATGCTAAAAAGATTTTTGTGCGTAATTATTTTTACGCAGTTAATGCTCAATTACTCAGGGCTATTAGCTCAGAAAAAAAGAATTAATATTGAGTTTGGTGATAGTCTGAAATTCTATGCAGTAACGATGCGTAATGATACCTCTTTGGCTAATAAATTATTAGGAGAGTTTGTTAAAAATGGTAGCACCTCTTCTACTTCAGATATTATGATTATGGCTGCCAAGAGGTTGTTGAATTCTAAATATGTAGCTGGAACTTTAGAAGGGGAAAAAGAGCAACTTTCAATATTTTTATCAGAAACAGATTGTATATTGTTTGTTGAGACTTGTTTTAATTTGGCACTTTGTTCAAAACAGTTTAATGAAGAGGCGGATTTTGAGAAGTTTGCAAATTTAGTAAGATTATCAAGGTATAGAAATGGTGTGGTAGAACGCTATTCCGATAGAATACATTATACTACAGAATGGATTAGGCAAGGAGAAAATAGGGGGGTATTAAAAGATATTACTAAAGAGTTAGGTGGAGAGATTTATAACCATCCAATCTATTATATGACAAAAAATAGTAATAGATATTCTCAATTAAAAGATACGGCAGAAGTTAGAAGAATAGGTCAAATCGAGAAAACTCTTAATAAAACACCTTTCTATTATATTCCACAGAGTAAAATCAAATCTATACAAAAGAAGATTAAAAATGGTGATATAATTTGCTTTATGTCAAATGTAAAAGGTTTGGATATTGCCCATGTAGCAATAGCTTATGTAGAGGGGGCAAGAGTAGGATTTATCCATGCTTCAATTACAGAAAAAAAGGTTGTAGTTGATAAAAAAACTATATTTGAATATGTATTAGCAAACAAACATATATCAGGAATAAAGGTAGTTAGACCCAATTAATATATTTAAATTTTATCGCGATGAAGAGAAGTTTAAAAATTAGTCTCATTATTGTATCTCTATTTTTGATAGAGAGTTTTCTCCCCTTTACTTCTTATGGGCAGAATAAAGATCCTAAATCTTATCCCGATGCGTTGATACGTGGTAAGAATGTGCAAAAAGTAAAGGACTTATCTCAATTCTCAGAGATGGCAGATTCTGTTAAAGCTTACATTTCTCCATCTGCAAGAATTAAAGTGCCGATAAAAGTTGAGTCTGTTTATCTTCAAAAAAAGGATTCTATCTATGTTACTTTTAATAGGTTGCTCGCAGATTATCCTTTTGTAGATAAAACAGTTGAGGATATAGAAAATATTGTTAAGCAAACAATGCCTCCCCTTTATAAAAAGAAAAAAGTTGCAATCTTTTGTAATGGCACTAAATTAAAGATGCTTGCAAATCCTTTTTATTCAGATGATAATGAGTATAAAAAAATCCAAGCCAAGGCTATGCAAAGTGGTTCGAATAAAGCTAAAAAAAGTAAAGAGAATCCACTCAAACAAGAGATTTCAAAACCTTATACTATTACTAAAGGGTTACAGAATAGACATATCGCGATGCAAAATAGTCATGGATGGTTTTATGAACCAACTTTAGATAGATGGGAGTTCCAAAGGGCAAGGCTTTATGGTGTTGTAGAAGACACATATACAATGAGTTATGTTGTTCCATTTGTTGTGCCAATGTTAGAGAATGCTGGAGCAATTGTCCTTATGCCAAAAGAGAGAGATTGGAATTTGAATGAGGTTATAGTTGATAATGATACTAATAGAGACGGATATAAAGAGTATAATGGAAGATATTCGTGGGAAAAAGGTGATTCTCTTGGTTTTGCTAATCCTAAAGAATCTTATGTTTTTGGTGAGAATCCTTTTAAAATGGGTAGTTATATGCAGGTTAAAGGGGTTAAAGATTCCGATGAGGTTAGCCAGATTTCATGGAATCCAAATATTCCAGCAGAGGGAGAATACGCTGTTTATATTTCATATCATTCTTTACCTGAGAGTACAGATGAGGCTAAATATATTGTTAAATATAATGGAGGAGAGGCTGAATTTATTGTTAATCAGCAAATAGCAGGTGGTATATGGGTCTATTTAGGTACATTCTATTTTAAAGAAGGCGAAAGTGAACAAGGAGTTTATTTATCTAATAATGATACAGATGGAATTATTACAGCAGATGCTTGTAAATTTGGCGGTGGTATGGGAAACATAGCAAGGGGTATGGGAGAAGGTTTTATTAGTGGTATGCCAAGATTTATGGAGGGGGCAAGATATTGGTTGCAATGGAGTGGTATGCCAGATACAGTTTATTCTGTATCTGGAAATTTAGATGATTATACAGATGATTACGTATCGAGAGGAAAATGGGTTAATAGATTGGCAGGTGGTTCTTCAGTTTTACCTGAGTGGGGTTATGGTGGTTTAAAAGTTCCAATAGATTTATCTTTTGCATTTCATACAGATGCAGGCTCCTATTTGGGTGATACAATCGTTGGTACATTATCTATTTATACAAGAAATTGTCCCGATTTTGGAGGTGATAATTATTACTCTAATAATGAGGATAGGATTTTGGGTAGGTATCTTGCAGATATTGTTCAAACTCAATTAGTTGATGATGTATCTAAAAAATATGGTTTTGATTGGTCTCGGAGAGGTTTATGGGATCGTTCTTATTCTGAGAGCAGAACGCCGCAAGTCCCATCAATGTTGTTGGAATTTTTATCTCATCACAATTTTGCTGATATGAAATTTGGATTAGATCCAGATTTTAGATTTACCGCATCGCGAGCCATTTACAAAGGAATTCTAAAGTTTTTATCATTTAAAAACAAGGTTCCATATATAGTGCAGCCACTGCCTGTAAATAATATGAATGTTATTTTAGATGGAGATTATGCAACTGTTTCTTGGTCTGCTGTAGAAGATGAAATAGAACCTACTGCTATTCCAAAAGGGTATGTTGTTTATACTGCTATAAATGATAATGGTTATGACAGAGGAACATATATTAAAGAATCTTCATATAGATTAAAACTTAATAGGGGTGATATTTATCGCTTTAAAGTTACTGCGGTTAATGATGGAGGTGAGAGTTTCCCTTCTGAAGTTGTTGCAGTTGGGGTTTCAAATGACACTAAAAGAGAAAACGAAAAACCTGTCTTAATTGTAAATGCTTTTGATAGAGTAGGTGCTCCAAAGTGGTTGCAAAGTAGAGACTCAACGATAGCTGGCTTTTTTGCAAATCAAGATCATGGTGTCCCTTATATAAAAGATGCTTCGTATTTAGGTGATATGTACGAATTTAGAAGAGATATACCATGGAAAGATGATGATTCTCCCGGGTTTGGTTCGTGTTATAGCGATATGGCAGGAAAGATTATAGCAGGTAATACCTTTGATTATGCTTATGACCATGGGAAAGCCTTTATGAAAGCAGGTTATAGTTTTGTCTCTTCTACAAGAAGTGCAGTAGAAAATGGTGTAACAAAACTTACTGATTACAATATTTGTGATATGATTATGGGTAAGCAGCTTCAAAGTAATAATGGTTCGTTAACTAAGTTGGTAAAATATGCTGTTTATACTCCACAAATAAAAAAGGCTATAAAAGAGTTTTGTGCTAATGGTAGAAAGTTTTTATTATCAGGAGCTTATATTGCAACAGATTTAGTAGATTCCTATGTTACAGATTCATCAGATATTAAATTTGCCGCTGATGTTCTAAAGTTTAAATGGATGACGAATTTTGCCACTAAAGATGGTAGAGTTGCTGCGGTAAACAATCAATATGGTTTTAATGGGGAGTTCTCGTTTTATGCAACTCTTAATGATAAGAAATATTTGTGCGAATCTCCAGATGCCTTTGTTCCTATAGGTGAGAATGCTTTTACTATAATGCGGTATCCTCAAACCTCTATCTCTGCTGCAGTAGCGTACGCAGGAAATGATTATAAGATAGTTTCTTTTGGATTTCCTATTGAGACATTAAAAGAGCAAAATCAGATAGATAGGTTGATAGAACAAGTTATCTATTTCTTTGATAGATACTAAGATTTAGTATTTTTTCTAAAGAAGAGTCTTGGAGTGCTCTCTTCTGATATTTTAAAATTCTATACAACTCTAAACGATGAGTGCATTATGTATCGGAATTCTTATCGGTGAGGAAAAGTTCATACGATTAAAGAGGATAAGGGGCGCCAATATGTTTTTGGTCACCCCTTATTAATTTTGGCCTACAATAAGCCGGATTCTGTAACAATCAGAAGATTGCCTTTTATCATTTATCTAACGCAGCCTACCCCTCGGCAACGGGCGAGCAACCCTTAATTACCGATATACTTGGCCTTGCAGGATGTGGCGGATACCTATTTAATGTTGCCATTAAATAGCGTGAGCTCTTACCTCGCGTTCTCACCCTTACCTAATATTCAGCAACTGAAAACCAGGCGGTTATTTTCTGCTATCCTAACATAAACTTTCATCTATCTGTGATTTCCACAGCACATTGCTCTATCCTGTCCGGACTTTCCTCCCTTTGAAAACAAAGAGCGATAAAATTTTCAGCCGATACAAATATAATTTATTTTCTATTTTTTTCTTTTCTTCTCTTCTCTTCTCTTCTCTTCTCTTCTCTTCTCTTGTATATACCTACCAGTATAGAGTTTTTTCTTTAATTTTAGTCTTACTCTCTTTTGCTTCTTCTTGCTCATCTTTTTACGCTTCCTCTTCTTAAAGAGAATTGATATTACAATAAGTTTGAATAAAACGGTGTATTGTTGAGTTTGAAATATTATATTCCCTACTTAAACTCCTTATACTCGCCCCTTTATTTAATCTATCTACTATCTGTTCCCTTCTTTTTAATAAAAATTTGATACTCTTACTATCACCCTTTTTTCTCCCCAGTACTATCCCTTCTTTTTTTCTATACATAAGTGCCTCTTTAGTTCTCATTGCAATGAGTTCTCTCTCTATTTCAGCAACTAAACCAAAGGCAAAACAGAGTACTTTGGAATTAATACTATTGTCAAAGCAGTATTTTTCTTTTGTGCTATATAATATCACTCCTTTCTGCAATAATGTACCCATTATACGCATTATGTCTGTGAGGTTTCTGCTTAACCGACTTAACTCTGTGATAATTATAGTATCACCCTTACCTAATTTATTTACCAAATTCTCAAGTTTTCTATCTTTCCACTTTTTCCCGCTAATTATTTCTGTTACATAGTGATCTATTTTTATATTTTTGATGTTAGCAAAAATGTCAACTTCGTTTTTCTGATTTTCAAGAGTTTGTTTTTCTGTAGATACTCGCAAATATGCTATAACCATTATAAATCCATTTGTATTAAATACATTTACACTTATTCTCTAAAGTTTTAGTATATAGATGTGAAAGTAGTACCTAAATAAACATATTCTCTGTTTAACCATAATAAATGAAGACCCTCTTTATGTATTGTGAAATCGCTATTTAGAAAGAGCACAAGTTTCTATAGTTTATTGGCGATATAAACTATTAAGAGTCTCTATGTTAGTACTATCTTCTTAAAATTAAGATAGCTTGTAAGGTTTAATATTTTCTTTTTGGATTTTTTGGGAACCATCCCTTACGCACCCTCTCTCTTTGGTGGAATATTTCTAATATCCCCCAAAATGAAGAGAACGATGCTACACCATAGATTGCAGATAGTACTATATTTGAGCATAATATGGAGGATATTAAGAAGATGCTCCCTAAAAGAGCAAATAACCACCAAATTTTTACACCAAAATAGTATTCTCCTTTTATTACTAATGGGTGGTATATCCCTATAATTAAGAAAGAAACAAGTCCTATAATACATCCGCTCCAATTCATATATTTAAGATTAAAATGGTAGGCAAATATAATGATTTTATTATATTTGCTCCCCTTAATATATTTAATAATAATGCAATGCTTACCCATAAGTGTACGAGATATTTTACCTTGTTTTTTAAAATATCGTTTTTCAGTTCAATTATTTTTTATTCAGATAATCTTTTTTCTCAAATTGAGAATCAAGGTTTTCAGAATTATGCAGATTTAGATTCAAAAGATACAATCGTAAAGTCTTATAATATTGAAGAATTAGTTGTTATAAATTCTCCAAGAGAGAGTAGGCGACTAAGGAACCAGCCCTTATCTGTTAGTTTAGTGCCGAATCGCGATTTGAGACTTAATAGAATTTTATCTATGAAAGGGCTAACATCCTTAGTTCCAAATTTGTATATACCTAATTATGGCTCTAAAGTTACAGGTTCTATTTATGTTAGGGGAATAGGTTCGAGAATAAATTCTTCTGCTGTAGGTATGTATGTAGATGGCATCCCTTACTTTAATAAGTCATCTTTTGATTTTGATTATGCAGACATTGAAAGAATTGATGTTTTAAGAGGTCCACAAAGTACTCTCTATGGGTTAAATACAATGGGTGGGTTGATAAATATTTACACAAAATCTCCTTTAGATTATTCTGGAACAGAATTAATATTATCTGGGGCCACTAAGAATGAATATAGAGGTAGTGTTACCCATTATCATAAAGCTTCTGATAAGTTTGCTTTTTCTGTGGGTGGCTTTATAGATAGCAAAGGGGGAGTATTCAGAAATCTATATGATAAAAAGAAGATAGATAAACAGTTAAGTGGAGGTGGCAGAATCAAATCAACCTATCTCCCTTCCGATTCATGGAGATTAGATCTAAATATCAACTATGAATATGCCGATGGTGGTGGATTTCCTTATGGTGAATTTAATAAAGTTACTAAAGAGTATAGCACTCCAAATTATAATTATAAAAGTGGATATTATAGAAATCTCCTAAATAGCGGTTTTACAGCAACTTATACTAATGGTGATTTCTCGTTATCTTTTGTTACCGGTTATCAGTATCTAAAAGACAGAATGAGAATGGATCAAGATTATACAGTATTAGATTATTACACTTTGAATCAGTATCAAATGCAAAATACTTTTAGTGAGGAGATATTGATTAAAAA
>CAMNNS010000032.1 GCA_946545765.1 uncultured Bacteroidales bacterium
ACTCTAATAGATGGGGGTATAAAAATTTAGAAAATAAAGAGTTGCTAAAAGAAGATGATATTTTTAGAATAGCCTCTATTTCAAAGTCTTTCTCTGCAACAGCAATTATGCAACTTGTAGAGGGCGGAGAGTTAGATTTAAATGATGATATTTCGGATTTGTTAGGAATAGAAATTCGCAATCCTCATTATCCCGATGTGAAAATCACCCCCTATATGTTATTAACACACACCTCAAGTATAAATGATTCTCAAGGTTATTTTAGTTTAAATAGTATAAATCCACTTGAAAATACAAATTATACAAAAGCTTATAACAATTATAGACCGGGTTCAAAGTATGAATATACCAATCTAAATTATAACATATTGGGAACAATTATAGAAAGGGTTAGCGGAGAGAGATTTGATAAATACATTTATAACAAAATATTAAAACCTTTAGGAGTTTATGGGGGATATTGGGTAGATGGTTTAGATAAATCAAAATTTGTAACATTATACCAACCAAATAACAAAGGAGAAATGATAGCTCAGCCCGATGCTTATGCTCCAAGAAGAGAGGAAATTTCTGAATATAAATTTGGTTATTCCACTCCAATTTTTTCCCCTACAGGAGGGATGAAAACATCTCCAAAAGGATTGGCGAAAGTGATGCAAATGCACATAGGATTAGGAAAGCATCCCAACGGGACAAGAATCATAAAAACAGAGAGCTCTCTCTTGATTCAAAGCCGTCTGATAAACACTTATGAGTATCCTAATAAAGACGGATTTTATGGTTTTGGTATAGCAACAAATAATGCTTTGATAGAGGGGAAAACAATGATTGGTCATACAGGTGGAGCTTATGGAGTATATACCTCTATGTTTTGGGACAAAGAGAGAACATTTGGTTTTGTGGTTATGACAAATGGTTGCAAGGGAGAAACCATAAATGGTTTTATGGCTATTCATTATATGGTGATAAATGCTTTGTACAACAACCTTATAAAAGGGACACCTGCAGATAAAGAATAAAAGTTTTTGTTAATATCGTGAAAAGAGTTCTAATTATTACATACTATTGGCCACCATCTGGAGGGAGTGGGGTTCAGAGATGGTTAAAGATGAGTAAATATCTTCCAGAAAATGGTTGGGAGCCAATAATATACACCCCCTTAAACCCCGAACTAAACTCTTTAGACGAATCGCTTGAGAAGGAAGTTTCCCCTAATATAATAGTTATAAAAAGAAAGATAAAAGAACCATATAAGTTGTACAAATTCTTATCGGGAAAAAAGAAAGGGGCAAACATTAAAGCAAATGCAATAGATATAACTCACACCAAAGATTCTAATTCTAAAAAAAATATACTTAAAAAGGCTATAAGTAATATTTCTATCTATATAAGGGGAAATTTCTTTATCCCCGATCCACGATGTTGGTGGATAAAACCAAGCGTTAGATTTTTAAAAAAATGGTTAAAAGAGAATAAGATAGATGCGATAATTAGCACTGGTCCTCCCCATTCTATGCACCTAATAGCAAAGTCCTTACATCTTTCAACAAACATACCGTGGCTTGCAGATTTTAGGGACCCTTGGAGTAGAATCTTTTGGTTTAAACATTTAAAACTATCAAAAAAAGAATTAGAAAAACATCGTCGGTTAGAACTCTCTGTATTAAAAGAGGCAGATAGAGTTGTGGTTGTTTCTGAGCAGATAAAATTAGACTACTTATCAGATATAAAATATCTCAATGAGAGGGCAAAATTAAGAGACTCTACCACAAGCACCCATATAGATGAGAATAAAATAGAAATTGTTACAAATGGCTTTGACCCCGCCGATTTTAATGAGAAATTAAATAAAGATCTCTTTGTATATTCTCAAGACATAGAGAGGGATTATAAAGATAAATTTATTATAGCCCATACAGGGCTTTTAACAGATAGTGCCAACCCTACAATTGTTTGGGAGGCTCTTGGAGAATTTGTTGTTAACAATTTAGAGTTTGCAAAAGATTTGAAGATAATTCTAATGGGTCAAACAGATAATCAGGCAAAAAATGATATTAAAAAGTTTGGTTTAGAAAAATATGTTGAGAATATGGGTTATGCAGAGCATAGTAAATGTGTTGCTTGGCAAAAAAGGGGGAATTTGTTGTTATTACCATTAAGAAAAGAGAAAGAGGCAGTTGCAATTCTTACAGGTAAATTTTTTGAATATCTTGCAAGCAAATCTCCTATTTTAGCAATAGGTCCAAAGGAGAGCAATTTAGGTGATATTATAAGGGAGACAAAAAGTGGAGAAATAAATGAGTACACAGATATTAATGGGGTACGAGAATATATAAATAGAATATATTTAAAGTTTAAAAAAGGGGAGAGCAAAAATGGGGAGCATGATATAGAGCGATTCTCAAGGGTTTGGTGTAGCGCTCGTATCGCTGAGGTGTTAAATAAAATTTCTGAAAAAAAATAGACAACAAATATAACAGAGGATAGAAAAATGAATAATAGTATCATAAAGAGGGTTTTACCCTATTGTTTAGCAATAGTAGCTTTTATTATTATAGGTTATTCTTATGCACCATATACATTAGAAGGTAAGGTTGTAAACCAGTCAGACATTTCAAGTTGGCAAGGGATGTCGCATGAGATAGTAGAATGGAATGAAGCACATCCCGAAGATCCTACTTATTGGACAAACTCTATGTTTTCTGGAATGCCAGCAAACACTATATCTATAATATACAAAGGAGATTACACAAAATTTCTTTATGATTTATTATTTGTAGGACAGAGACCGGCGAGTTATATTATTCTAAGTTTGATTGGGGGCTTTTTATTGTTTTTAGCCTTTGGTGTTAATATTTGGCTTGCAATTTTTGGAGCTATCGCGATATCATTCTGTTCTTATAATATGCAGATTATTCAAGTTGGACATAATACAAAAATGATAGCGATTGCTTTTATCCCTTGGGTGTTAGCCGCTATTGTTTATGCCTATAGAAAGAGGTGGTTGTTAGGCTCTGTTCTTTTTGGATTAGTGTTAAGCTTTCAGATTAAAGCAAACCATCCGCAAATATCTTATTATTTGGCAATTATCGTTTTAGGTTTTGTAGTTTGGCAGTTTTTTGACGCCTTGAAAAACAGCAAGCTAAAACGATTTTTTAAGACATCTTTAGCTCTATTGGTGGCAGGTCTTATTGGAATAGCAACAAATATAAATCATTTGTGGCCAACCTATGAATATAGTAAACAGAGTATGAGAGGTGGTAGTGAATTGGTACAAGATGATAAAGGTGAAAAAAGAGAAGGCTTAGATTTAGTCTATGCAACACAATGGTCTTACGGTGTGGAAGAGACTCCAAATTTGTTTATCCCAAATTTTAACGGTGGGGCTTCTGTTGGAGAATTGTCAAAAGAATCTGAGACATATAGGGTGCTAAAAAATAGTGGTTATTCTGGTGCAGAACAAGTAATTAAACAATTGCCGTTATACTGGGGGCCTCAATCATTTACGGCAGGGCCTATGTATATGGGGGCGATTTCTATCTTTCTTTTCATTTTAGGTTTGTTTATAATCAAGGGGGGAATGAAATGGTGGATAGTAGCAGTTTCTTTTCTTGCCATCCTTTTATCATGGGGGCATCATTTTATGCTATCAACAGAAATTTTCTTTAAATATGCACCTTTGTATAATAAGTTTAGAACCGTATCGATGATATTAGTGATTTTACAAATTACAATACCAATACTTGCCGTTATTACATTAGATATTTTATTGAATGAAAATTCAGAATATAAAATAAACATAGAGAATAAAGAGCTAAAAAAGAAATTATTGTGGGGAGTTGCTTTGTCGGGAGGGATAGCTTTATTATTCTTGGTAATTCCAACTTTAGCAGGTGAATTTACAAACTCATCGATAGATAATTCGTTGCCAAAAGAACTTGTAAAAGCCCTTGCGGCAGATAGAATTTCTTTGTTGAGGTCAGATGCTTTTAGGACCCTTATTTTTGTTCTTATCACTTGTGGAATCCTTTGGATAACAGTAAAAAAGAGAATACAACCAAAATATACATATATCATTTTGATAGCGTTGCTTTGTATAGATCTTTGGGGAGTAGATAAGAGATACTTGAATAGTTCTCATTTTGTTACAAAGAGTGAATTTAACTCACCTCTTCAAAAAAGGGGAGTGGACGAGATTATTATAAGTTCTACTAAGGATTTAAACTATAGAGTTTTAGATTTATCGATAGACCCATTTAACAATGCATATACAAGTTATTGGCATAAAACAATAGGGGGATATTCTCCTGCAAAATTACAGAGGTACCAAGAACTTATAGATAAATATATATCTTCTCAAGCCAGCGAAATACTTAAAGATTTACAAAAAGCTCAAGTTAAAACTATTAGCGAAGCACAAGAAGCACTAACAAATTACCCTGTTCTTAATATGCTAAATACCAAGTATATAATAATTGATGGTTCGCAACCGCCATTAGAAAACAACAGAGCATTAGGTAATTGTTGGTTTGTAGAAAAGGTAGTAGAGGTAGATAACCCAAATGAAGAGATTGCAAAACTTGGCGAGATAGACCCAGCTAACACAGTGATTGTAAGTAAAACTTTTACAGAACAAAATAAAAACTTACAAGAATTTGCACACTCTTTAACCTTTTTTAAAACAGATACTATTGCAGATAAAACTAATTTGTTGGAATTAACAAGTTATGCTCCTAACAGACTAAAATATAACTATTCTTCTTCTTCAGATAAGATAGCAATGTTTAGTGAGGTTTATTATTCTCCTGGCTGGAGAGCATATTTTACAGGGGTATTAAATGGAGAAAAAGTTAAAGAAAAAGAGTTAGATATATTTAGAGGCAATTATATTTTAAGAGGGTTGTATTTGCCTAAAGGAGAGGGGGAAATAATGTTTTATTATCAACCAGAAAACATAATAAAAGGTGCAATTTATTCTAAGATTTCCTCTTTGTTATTGCTATTATTATTGGTACTTTCTTTATTCTTAACATTTAGAAAAGGGGGAAAGCGTACTACCGATTTATAGAGTTATGTTTTTTCTTTTATAGACAATAAACCTAAAATATAAATTATTCTCTTTATCAAAGATTTGATGAGATTTATTTTCTATTTCCCATCCTTCTGGGTTTATTTTTGGGAAAAATGTATCTGCTCCAGCAATCTCACTATCTATATGTGTAATATAGAGTTTTTGAGCATATTTAAAGGCCTCTTTATAAATACTTCCACCCCCTATAACAAAAATCTCCTCTTTACAGTTTTTATCATTAGAAAGATTCTCTAAAAGAGATGTAAGATTATTGCAAACCTCTACAGATGTGTTTGTTGGGGAACCATCTTTTTTATATTTAGCAAAAGGGGGAACTGTAAAATTAGAGCGGCTTACAATAATATTTTTTCTTCCGGGCAAAACTCTTCCAATAGATTCAAAAGTCTTTCTTCCCATAATAACGGGATGCCCCATTGTTGTGGTTTTAAAGTATTTAAGGTCTTCTGTTATATGCCAGAGAAGCTCATTATTTTTCCCAATAGCTCCATTTTTTGCAACAGCAACAATTAAAGATAACATATCGTATCGCGATAAAATTATACAGCAACCTGACCTTTAATTGCAGGGTGCGGATTATAGTCTAATAATTCAAAATCTTCATATTTAAAGGAGAAAATATCTTTTTGCTCCCCATGAATTAGCATCTTTGGCAAAGGTCTTGGTTCTCTGCTTAACTGTTCTTTAACTTGCTCAAAATGATTTAAATATATATGAACATCACCAAAAGAGTGGACAAAATCTCCTAATTCAAAATTGCAAACTTTAGCTATCATCATAGTAAAAAGAGCGTAAGATGCAATATTAAAAGGTACCCCCAAAAAAGTGTCGGCACTTCTTTGATAAAGTTGGCATGAGAGTTTATTGTTTGCAACATAGAACTGAATAAAAGAGTGGCAAGGGGGAAGTGCCATCTGCTCTATTTGAGACACATTCCATGCAGAAATAATTAATCTTCTGGAATTGGGATTGTTTTTTAGCTGTTCCATAAGATTTGACAATTGGTCTATTGTGGTTCCATTACCGCAATCCCATCTTCTCCACTGTGCTCCATATACAGGACCAAGTTCTCCGTTTGGGTCTGCCCATTCGTCCCATATAGTAACTCCGTGGTCATTAAGATACTTGATATTGGTGTCTCCTTTTATAAACCAAAGTAACTCATATATTATAGATTTAAGATGAACTTTTTTTGTTGTTAAGAGAGGAAAGCCCTTGCTTAAATCAAACCTCATTTGGTATCCAAAAATACTTTTTGTACCAACTCCGGTTCGGTCTTGTTTAACAACACCATTGTCTATTATAGTTTGAAGTAAATCTAAATATTGCTTCATTTTTCTAATCTTTTATTCTTTAGATGCTGTACTTTTTATAAAAAGTTCTTCCATTTGAGTGTCATCAATTACAGAAGGAGAATCTGCCATAACATCTCTTCCCATATTATTCTTTGGGAAAGCAATAAAATCTCTAATAGTTT
Source organism: uncultured Bacteroidales bacterium (assembly GCA_946545765.1). Lineage (GTDB taxonomy): Bacteria > Bacteroidota > Bacteroidia > Bacteroidales > UBA932 > Egerieousia. Next base: position 6,567 of record CAMNNS010000032.1, read on the forward strand.
CTTGCCCCCCAAATAGAGCACAAAGTCTATCAAAACCAAAAGCAATACCTCCGTGTGGAGGAGCCCCAAATTTAAAGGCATTCATTAAGAAACCAAACCTGTATTCTGCTTGCTCTGAGGAGAATCCAAGAATTTCAAACATTCTTTTTTGAATCTTGTTATCATGAATTCTTATAGAGCCGCCACCAATTTCGTTCCCATTAAGAACAATATCATAAGCGTTGGCTTTAACCTCTGCAAGGTCTGATTGATTATTTGAGAAGAATTTATCTAAATCTTCGGGTTTAGGTGCGGTGAAAGGGTGATGCATCGCATAGAATCTTTGTGTCTCATCGTCCCATTCCAATAAAGGGAAATCGCATATCCATAAAGGTTTATAAACGCTATTGTCTCTTAAACCAAGCCTGTTTCCCATCTCTAATCTTAATGCACCAAGTTGGGTTTGTGTTTTCTTTTTTTCTCCACAAAGAATTAGTATTAAATCTCCTTTTTGAGCATTCAATTTATTTCCAATCTTTTGTAAATCCTCAGGAGTATAGAATTTATCAACAGAAGATTTTATTTCATCTCCTAATTTTATATACACTAAACCTTTAGCACCAATTTGTGGTCTTTTAACCCATTCGGTTAATTCATCTATTTGTTTTCTTGTGTATCCCGCACATCCTGTAGCAGAGATTGCTCCAATATAGTTGGCTTGGTCAAAGATGCTAAATCCCTTACCTTTAACTAATTCAGAAATATCTTGAATTTGCATCTCAAAACGAATATCGGGTTTATCAGAACCATAATGTTCCATTGCATAATCGTAGGACATTCTTGGAAAGGCTTCTGTAATCTCTTTGTTTAGCACAGATTTAAAAAGGTGTTTAGTTAGCCCTTCAAACATTTGTAAAACATCTTCTCTCTCTACAAAAGACATTTCGCAATCTATTTGAGTAAATTCGGGCTGACGGTCTGCCCTTAAATCCTCATCTCTAAAACATCTAACAATCTGGAAATAACGATCATATCCAGCAACCATGAGTAGTTGTTTAAAAGTTTGAGGACTTTGTGGGAGAGCATAAAATTCACCCGGATTCATTCTACTTGGCACAACAAAGTCTCTTGCCCCCTCGGGAGTAGATTTTATTAAAAAAGGAGTCTCTATTTCCATGAAACTTTGCTCATCGAGATACTTTCTTGTTTCTAAAGCAATTTTATGGCGTAAACTTAAAGCACTTTTTAATGGGTTTCTTCTTAAATCCAAATAACGATACTTTGCCCTAATATCCTCTCCACCATCTGTTTGATCCTCAATAGTGAAAGGAGGAATTGCTGCTGGATTAAGAATGTTAATGCTCTCTAATTTTATCTCTATCTCTCCTGTTGGAATTTTATTGTTTTTGCTTTGCCTCTCGATAACTTCTCCCTCTACTTGAATAACATATTCACGCCCAAGGTTAGCAATTATATCTAAAACTTCTTTTGGTGAGTTGTCGTCTGCAGAAAGTTGTGTGATTCCATATCTATCCCTTAAATCTATAAAATTAAGGCTTCCCATTTTTCTGATTCTTTGCACCCACCCTGCAAGTGTAACCTTTTTACCCCTATCAGAAAGGCGTAATTCTCCGCAAGTATTACTTCTGTACATAAATGTGTATATATAAATTTTTTACCATTATTCTCATAACCCCTTATCGGGATTTATACAAGTGGCAAAGGTACAAAAAACAAGAGAACAAAAGCACGAATCGGGAATAAATACGAAGACTAAGATCTATTGCCAATAGAACTTAGTAGGATAAAATAAATGAAATTCGATAGTTATTTCATAAAAAATAATGTACATTTGTAAAGCACGGACATAATAATGTCATTAAAAAAATTAAAGTTATGAAAGAGAATAAACCAAATATAAAATTGTGGATATGGATGTCTATAATAGCGACAATATTCACAGGTATGACAATAGGATTAGCACCATTATCTTTGTCCATATTGGCATCTTGCTTTGAAGAGGAAAAAGAACAAAACAAAATACAAAAATTAAAACCTTGGATTATAGGTCTGTTGCTTTTTAGCTTATTAGTATTTTTAATATTGTTTGTTTTCTTAATCTTTGGAAAAGAAGTATAATTAATGTTATTAAAAAAGAAGGGAATTCCATACTGTCCGTGCATTTCCTCTTTTGTAAATTTTTTATTCATAGAATATTTATGCGAAGATATATAGGGTTGCTAATTTGTCTATTGATTTATTTTATACCAAATAGTTACTATCATTGCAGCAGTTTATGATACCCCATAAAACCCCGTATCAAAATGCCTCTGTTTTCCCATTGTTTTCCCAAAATATAGAAAAAAGATGAAGACGTTTATATTAATGTGGCGACCTGCCATATCTTCTTATAAAATGGAAGACCTCGAACACGAACTTCAGGATTACCCCGATGTGTGGTACAACTGGAGTGTATGGGAGCATGAGAAAGCCCACGAAGAAGACCGTTTCTTCATGGTGCGTGTCGGTGAAGGCAAAACGGGTGTCGTGATGAGCGGTTATTTTTCTTCCGAGCCATACGAAGATGAAGACTGGTCAGGTAAAGGACGACAGACTTTTTACATGGACATGCAGCCCGACTACATATTCCATCCAGAGAATACAGACATACTCACAACAGAGCAGCTGGCCGCCGCCATTCCCGATTTTATCTGGACAGGTGGACACTCAGGACGTATGCTTACCGACGAACAGGCAGAGAAACTTGAAGACCTTTGGGAAGACTTCCTTTCCAAGCAAGACGAAAACGTGTATAATGAAGACGAGCTGAAGGCTCGCCGTCAGGGGCCTCTCACCATAGAGGAAGCCATCCGTATCGCCAATGAAGCACACTTCGGCGAGAAGGATTTGGATGGGAATCCTGTCATCCTTCATCCTCTCATCGTGGGTCTGAAGGGACGCACCCGTGAGGAAATGATAGCAGGCTTCCTTCATGACGTTGTGGAAGACACCAGAGAAACCTTCACAGGCCTACTCATGAAAGGCGTTGACCGTCCTATCGTGGAAGCGCTGAAGCTGCTTACTCATGAGAAAGGCACTGACTACTATGACTATGTACAGAGCATCATTGACAGTGGTAATCCCATCGCCATTCATGTGAAACAAACTGACCTCCAACACAATCTGGAGCGCGGACGTGCTGGTGGACACCTTAAGCAGGTAACCAAGCATGAAAAGGCATGGAATATGATTAAGGACATCAAATAGAAAAAGATATGGGAACTATCACCGTAACTGGCAGCGTCCGCATCAGCTGAAGATGCTAGAGCGTGCCATTCACGATGCTACAGAGAAGGCGAACATCATGGTCAAGGCAGCAGGCTGTAACCTGGGCGAGGTGTCATCTATCAACTACTCGCACCACGATGTTCACATGTATGCCCAAGCTCGCAACATCCACTCCAAAAAGTATAGCTTATGACCGTCGCCCCCTTCATCGGTATCAGTCGATTGTGCATGAAAGTTGTAGAAGGATAAGTTGAGCAAAACTAAATTAAATAGGCTCCAACGATATCTATTGTTGCAAAAATTATTTTAAATATCTACCTTTATCTTTGTATGGTTAGGCAAAAAATAAAAAATAACAAAAAGAGAGCAAAGTTTGATGGTGTAGAGGCTAAAAAAGCTCTTGGGCAACACTTCCTTGCCGATGAGGATATAGCAATAGAAATAGTTGATTCTCTGCTTATTCCAGAGACAGATCTAAAAGGTAACCCCACAACAGAAAATAGTGTTAAAGTTTTGGAGATAGGGCCAGGAACAGGAGTTTTAACAAAGTTTCTTTTGATGGATAAAAGGATTAGGTTAGAACTTTCGGAAATAGATGAACAGTCAATAGATAGATTGAGAGATAAATTTCCGCAGTTTTTATATACACTTGCTCCAAAAGATTTTTTAAAAGAAGATTTATTTGATTTTTTTTATCGCGATAAAAAAAATATAAACCCATCTGAAGAGGAAATATTTATAATAGGAAACTTTCCATACAATATCTCTTCTCAAATATTTTTTAAGATATTAGATTATAAAGAGAGTGTTGCACAGGTTGTTTGTATGTTGCAAAAAGAGGTGGCTAAAAGATTAGCTTCTCCGCCAGGTGGGAAGGATTATGGGATATTATCTGTTTTTCTCCAAGCGTGGTACGATGTAGAGTATCTATTTGATGTCTCCCCAACAGTTTTTATTCCTCAACCAAAGGTGTTTAGCGGTGTGATTAGATTGTGGCGAAACGAAAGAAAGACTTTAGGGTGTGACGAGGAAATGTTTAAAATGGTTGTAAAAACATGTTTCTCTCAAAGGAGAAAAAGGATAAGAAATTCGATTAAACCCTTAATAAATCAAATATCAGCAAAGCAGGATTTCAATTCTGAAAAGACTCAAAATTTAATTACAAATAAATTAGAAGAGAGTAGGCTTTTAGATGAAAGACCCGAAAGATTAGGGGTTGAAGATTTTATCTTATTAACAAATTGTTTTCAAAATTAGTCTCTTTGTGGCAAATATTACCCTTTATTTGGCCTATTTGTCTTCACATAAAAAAATAATGATATTTGCTACCCTTATATTAAATCTATAGAAGTATATTTGCCATAGCTAAAAATATAAGTTATCTTATTTTCATTTCTTTTAATTGAAAAGAGTTTAGTAGGATAATAAAGATTAAGTTTGTGTGATTAGTAAAGGGAATACTTAAACGCTATTGCGATCAGTATTCCCTTTATGTTTTTAACAATTTTAAGGAGAAACAAATTTTCTCTGCAATCAAATTAGAGTTTTGGAATAATACTACTAAAAGCATTAAAGATTTCTCCATCTTGGCAAGCAGCAGGTCTCCCGTTTTCACCACCATCCATAACACCTTGAACAATAGGTATTTGAGCTAATAAAGAAAGATTGTATTTCTCTGCCATCTTGATACCTCCGTCTTTACCAAATATATAATACTTGTTATTAGGGAGTTCTTGTGGAGTGAACCAACTCATGTTCTCTATAATTCCCAAAATAGGGATGTTTACATCTTTGTTATTAAACATATTTATCCCCTTCTCCACATCTGCAAGAGCAATTGTTTGTGGAGTTGTTATAATTATAGCTCCGGTTAAACTGATTTCTTGAATCATGCTAATATGAATATCACCAGTTCCTGGAGGAAGATCTATTAAAAGATAATCTAACTCTCCCCAGCGTGTTTCGTATGTTAATTGTTTTAGAGCCCCACTTGCCATAGGTCCTCTCCAGATAAGTGCTTGTTCAGGGGTTACAAAAAAACCTATTGACATCCACTTAACCCCAAATTTTTCTATTGGAACCATCAGTTGTTTAGAATCTTTTCCCCCTAAATAGTTTGCCTCCTCTATCATTTGAGGAACAGCACTTTCTTCCCCTATCATTTTAGGGATCGAAGGGCCATATACATCGGCATCAATTAGTCCAACCTTATAGCCATGTTTAGCAAGGGTTACTGCAAAATTTACGGCAACTGTAGATTTTCCTACCCCACCTTTTCCCGATGCGATTGCTATAATATTTTTAACACGACAAAGTTCAGATTTTTCTAAATCTCCTCTACCCAACTCCCCCTTTTTATGGGCAGTTGATCGATTGGTATCTACAAGCTCAACGATAGAAACCTCTGTATCTGGGAATGTAGAGGTAAGAGCCTGATAACAAGATTCTTTTAAATCTCCGCTCATTGGGTCTGCCCTATGAAAAACGAGACGAAATGTTATTTTATTTTCTTCTTGATTGTAAACCAAATTTTGAACAAGAGAGAGTTCCATTACAGATTTGTCATACTCGGGATGTATGACACAATTAAGCACTTGTTCAATATCAGATATTTGAATTTTCATAATAATAGCTTTTTAAATTTATAACCCTTTGCAAAATTACCAATATATATGATAAAATGCAAAGGGTTAAGTATGTTTAAATAGTTATCTATAAGAAAATTATTTAATAGTCATTTCGTTTAACAAATAACCTGCTCCTCCAAATTTATCAATAATGAAAAGTACATATCTAATATCTACATTTATACATCTTTGAAGGTTTGGTTCAAAAATTATATCACCACTCATTGCTTCCCAGTTTCCGTCAAAAGCAAGACCTATCAATTCGCCATTTGCGTTCAAAACATCAGAACCAGAATTACCACCGGTAATATCGTTATTTGTTAAGAAACATGTTGGAAGTTCGCCGGTGCTAAGTGCATATTTGCCATAATCTTTATTTTTCCACAACTCTTTTAATTTAGCTGGAACAATAAATTCTGGATTATTAGGATCCTCTTTTTCCATAACCCCATCTAATGTAGTATAATACTTATACTCAACACCATCCTTTGGTTTATATCCACCTACTTTACCATAGGT
>CAMNNS010000033.1 GCA_946545765.1 uncultured Bacteroidales bacterium
TTATCTAATGGAGCATCTGTAATTATTTTAGTGCCAGATTGTTCGTGAGTTATTTCTGTTCTTAAATTACCCTTGTAAATAGTTTTCATTTTTGTCATAATTGTGATAATTTTAATTTGTTATCGTTTAATGTTTACCCTCTGACTCTCTTTTTTTGAGCCACTCGTCTCTTTTTCTTTTTAACTCTTTGATATCATTTTTTATCTCACTTATACTCTTGATATGGAGGTGATGCGTTTTCTTTACTTCTTGTATATCTCCTATTAAAGTGGCACTTGTACAATTGTTTATTTTTACAAATACATAGTCTCCTACTTTTACCCCATCTGCAGCATCAAATACGCACATCTTATTATTTGTATTACGCCCAATTAGCTGTTTGTCTGAGCGTTTAGAGGTGCCTTCTATTAGCACTTCAAATATTTTTCCTATATCTTTTTGATTAGATTCAAGAGAGAGTTTATTTTGCAAAGCTATTATCTCATTTAATCTTTTGGTTTTCTCTTCTAAAGGTACATTATCTGAATATTTTCTCGCAGCCAATGTGTTGGGACGCTCTGAATATTGAAACATAAAAGCACTATCAAATTTAACCTCTTCCATAAGAGAAAGTGTCTCTTTATGATCCTCTTCTGTCTCATCGCAAAAACCGGCAATAATATCGGTAGAAATTGCACAGTTTGGTATGATCTCTCTTATATCTGCAATCTTTTTTAAATAATCTTCTCGTGTATATTTTCTATTCATTTTTTCAAGCTGGGCATTGCTACCACTTTGTACCGGCAGGTGTATATGTTTGCAGATGTTTGGATACATTGCCATAGTATAGAGTACACCCTTTCTAATATCTTTAGGGTGAGAAGTTTGAAATCTCACTCTAAGTGTTGGATCTATCAACGCTACAAGTTCGAGTAGTTGGAAAAAGTTCACACTCTCTGTAGGATTATCGGGATTTGCCCAAAAATAAGAATCTACATTTTGTCCCAAAAGAGTTACCTCTTTATACCCTTTTGCAAAGAGATATTCAGCCTCTCGTACAATGCTTTTAGGGTCTCTGCTTCTTTCTCTTCCCCTTGTAAAGGGGACTATGCAGTAAGAACACATATTGTTGCAACCTCTTGTTATAGAGATAAAAGCACTAACATGATTAGAATCCATTCTTACCGGCTCTATATCAGAATAGGTCTCTTTTAAACTTAATATAGTTTCAGTTTTTTTATATCCACTCTCTAATCGCGATGCGATAATTTCTGGCAACTCTCTATACGAATCTGGACCTACAGTAAAATCTACATTTTTATTATTTAGCAAATCTTCTTTAAGCCTTTGTGCCATACATCCTAAAACTCCTACTATCAGGTTTTTATTCTTTTTTTTCTGCAAGGCAAAAACATCTAATCTGCCAAGTACCCTTTGCTCTGCATTGTCTCTTACAGAGCAGGTATTAACAAGAATTACATCTGCTTCTTCGATACTTTTGCAAATAGTATGTCCAACTTTGCATAAAATAGATGCTACCACTTCTGTGTCATTTATATTCATCTGGCAGCCGTATGTCTCTATATAAATCTTCATTCCCATAATTATCTACAAAGATAACTTTTTTAACTTTCTATCAGAAATAATAATCTTCTCTCTGTTAAATTGAAGGTTTGATTAGCAAATACAACTTTTTAAAGTTTATATTTAACGAAATAGAGAGATAAAAAGAAGTCCCAATTCTTAAAAAGGTCGTTTAGTGTAAGAGCAATGAACATTATAGTTATTGCAGAGTGTTTATTCAGAAAATAGGATTTGTTAGATAAAAGAATAAAACATATCTAATCCTCTTAATGAATTTTATATAAATTTGCAGAGTAGTATAGTTGTATTTACAACTTAAATCTGCAATGTAGTATGGTATTTGTGGAGATAGAGTGATATTTAAAAAATTAAGTTTATTTAGCGATGAAGTTTTTGAAGATAGTAAATAGAGTTAAATTTTTATTACTCTCTTTTTTAGTGTTACCTTTTTGTGTGGGGTGTTCATCTTATGAGAGAATTGATTTTGTGAGTGCTAAGATGAACTCATTAAAATTAGTCTCTTTCTCCTCTGTTAATGCAGATTTTGACATAGTGGTGGATAACCCTAATAACTTCTCTTTAAATGTAGAGAACATATCGGGAGTGTTGTATTTAAAAGGGAAGGAGATAGCAACTTTTACAACTCCAAATAGTGTCCTTTTAACAAAAAGGGGTGAATCTTCTCACAATTTACTATTTATTGCAACTTTAACAGATATTCCTTCTGCGGTAGGGCTTTTATCAGATTTAAGTTCTGTTAGTCTTGATGATATTACTGTTGATGTAAGTGCAGATGTTGGTAAAGGCAAAGTTGTGGCTATCCCTGTTAAAAAAAGAGGTCTGCCTATAAAGAGGTTTATAAGAAGTTTATCGGAATAGAATATAGTAAAAACAAAAAGAAATATGGTGAAAATATTTAAATATTTATTGACAGTTCTGCTCCCTTTAGTTGCTTATAAAAGCCTGAACGCTCAGGAGATAGACTCCACACTTGTAGGGAATGATATTTTCTATCTTTTGTCTGAACATAATGATGGGAGTGTAAAAATAAATCAAGAGAATTCTATCAAAGAGGCGTTTTCTATCTATATTTCTAATAAATCTAAAGGGTCTAATAGAGGTTATAGAATATTTGTCTATTCCAATAGTAATCAAGATGCAAGGAGCGAAACTGCAAAAGTGGTTGCAGAATTAGAAGAGGCTTATCCTGGGCATAAAGTTTATAGAAATTACAAAGCCCCTGTCTTTAGTGTTCAAATAGGGAACTTTAAAACAAAAAGTGATGCGATGAAAATTTTTAGCACCTTAATACAGAGTTATCCCGGGGCTAAAATTGTTAGAGCAAAAATAGATTGGTACACCTTCTAAATTACTTTAGATGTAATCCATAGTTGCTACCGTTGTCCTTATTCTTTCTCTCTTTTTTCTTGCTCTTTTTTAGTGCTTTATTATTTTTTCTTGTTGCATTGCTTCGCCACCATTTCATTTTTAATCTCTCTTTCCATTGGGTTAAAGAATCTACATGGCGAGTAATTTTATCGGGATAAATATCAGCGATAGAGATTAAGATAGCAGTCTCTTCTACTCCTCCAAATGTATTATTTATAGAGGTTTCAAAGACTTTCATAGATGGCGATAGATTCATATAAGAATTTATCAGAGGTGGTATATTTTCCCCTTTATTTTTAAGCTCTTTAACCAAAACACGATAAGCCTCATTGTATTCTAAATTGTTAAATAACGAGTCGTAGTATGGCCTATTTTGGTTGTATATGATTGGTTTATGTGCAGTAACCAAAGATTCTGTATCTGGAAAATATTTATTTAAAAAATTTAAAAGCAGATCTCTTGCAGATTGATTATATGAAGTGTACATAGTAACCTTTCCAAAGAAATACTTTATTTGTTGATATTTTACGATTAAAGCCCCTAAACCGTCCCACAAGTTGTCGAGAGCAAAAATACTTTTTCTTCTAATGTTGGCACTCTGATAATTAGGTTGTATAAAAGATCTTCCAAGTTCTATAGACCATGGGAGGTACTTCTCTTTAAATGTTTGTGAAAAATTAAATAGCTCTGCAGTGGCGAGGTGGTTCTCATCTACCTCACCACAAACAATATATCTATACCCACCAATTATTTCTTGTTCTTCGGGGTCCCACACAATTAGTTGTTTGTAAGCATTATATGTAGAGGTGTCGTATTCGTCAATATCAACACTTTTACCTGTGCCACCGCCACCGAGTCTAAAGGAGATCTCTCTTAGCCTGCCTATTTCTCTCATTGTCAAAGGGGAATCTTTATCTGTAATTTCGTATAAAAAATTACCCCCTCTCCTTGTTTTCCCTATAAATTTATCTAATGACAATTCATTGAGAATCAGTTCTCTATTTATTGGTTGAATAACACTTTCCATATTCGTAAACTCTATCTCTTATTATATTGCACCACTCTTGTGCCGTTTTACCCGATTTTGTTAATTCTTCTGTAGTAATAGGCTCACCGATAAATACCTTAAATTTATTATTTCTTTGTCTAAACATCTCTCTTGGAAGTAAAAACATTTCTATAAATGCCTTGATTCCTAACGCCATACGAATTTTTGATGTCCAATAGAAAAGTTTAGAATTTTTCCCTCCAAAGTAAATCGGGACAATAGTTCTTCCACTTTTAATTGCTTCCCTCACAAAACTTTTTTTCCAAGGTAAATCTTGAATTTTACCATTAATTAGCCTTGAGCAAGCACCAGAGGGGAAGTTTAATACATGAAAATCTGAATTGTATAACTCTTTAAGCCCCATTAGCGAAGAGTTTGAAGCAGTTCCAAGATTATTTACTGGTACAAATATCTCTTGAAGGGGTTCAAGATTCATTAGAATGTCGTTTACAATAAATTTAGAAGGTCCAAACCTTTTGGTAATCTCTGTAGTCAAAACTAAACCATCTAACCCTCCAAGTGGGTGGTTGCTTACAAAAATAAATTTATCTTTTGGATTGATTTTCTCCTCATTAGCAAATTGAATATCTCTTGTGGTATTTAAATAGTCTAAACATCCATCTACAAAATCTATCCCTTTGGCATCTCTATATTTATCAAGAACAATATTTATCTCTTTTAGGTGTATAAGCCTCTCGATGAGCTTAATAACAAAACCCGGTAGTTTTTTTGCCAACGATGGGTCTTTTTTTCTTATTACCTCTTTCAAATCTATTTGTTCCATGCTCCAAATTCTGATTCTAACTTTTTAACAAACCTTAATCTTTTTAAGGTTTAATTTTGCAAATTTATAAAATATACTCAAATCTCTTAAAAGGTTAGAATCTATAAAAACTAATATCTGATATAACTTTTTTGATAAAAAAATCCAAAATGACACTTTTAAAAATATTTGCAAATTTGTAAATCGTTGATAATATACAGAATGAGTGTAAAAATATTTGTTCCAAAATAAATTAAAAAAATGAAAAAAAAGTTTGGTATTTCAGATAAAAGTCTTATATTTGCACCCCAATGTAATAGTTCCGTTACAACTAAAGCATTGATAATAAACAAGATAAAGCGATAAAGCTATGTTACAACCAAAGAAAACCAAATTTAGAAGGATGCAGAAGGGCCGTATGAAAGGAAAGGCCCACAGAGGTACTCAATTAGCATTCGGCTCGTTCGGAATCAAGACTTTGGAGTCTTGTTGGATGACAGGTCAACAGATTGAGGCTGCTCGTCAGGCAGTTGTACGTTATATGAAACGTGAGGGATTTGTATGGATTCGTATATTTCCAGATAAACCATTTACCAAAAAACCAGCTGAGGTTCGTATGGGTAAAGGTAAAGGTAATCCAGAAGGATTTGTTGCCCCTGTTACACCAGGTAGAATGTTAATAGAGGTTGACGGCGTTCCAATTGAGATTGCAAAGGAAGCGCTAAGACTCGGTGCACAAAAACTCCCAGTATCTACAAAATTTGTAGTTAGAAGGGATTATGTAAAACAAAATTAATTGAGGGATATTATTATGGAAATAAAAGAAATACGTGAAATGAGCGAAAAAGATCTAAGGGAGCGTTTAGAAACAACAAGAAAATCACTCACTCAGATGCTTGTAAACCACGCTGTCTCTCCATTAGAGAATACATCTCAAATTAAAAAGACTAAAAAAGATATTACCAAAATGCTTACTGTCTTAACTGAGATTGAGCATAAAAAACAGACCAAGTAATGGAAAGGAAGCTTAGGAAAGTTAGAATAGGTGTTGTGGTTAGCAATAAAATGGATAAAAGTGCCGTTGTTGCTGTAAAGACAAAAGAAAAACACCCTATTTACGGCAAGTTCGTAAATAAAACCACAAAGTTCGTTGCGCATGACGAGAAGAATGAGTGTTCAGAAGGTGATACCGTTAAAATTATGGAGACTCGTCCTTTAAGTAAAACAAAGCGCTGGAGATTAGTTGAAATTGTAGAAAAAGTTAAATAAGCCATGATACAGCAAGAATCGAGATTAATGGTAGCCGATAACAGTGGTGCAAAAGAAGTATTATGTATCCGCGTGTTAGGTGGTACAAAACGTCGCTATGCAGGCGTTGGTGACAAAATAGTTGTTGCTGTTAAAAGTGCCATCCCTGGAGCAGATGCAAAGAAAGGCTCTGTTTCAAAGGCAGTTGTAGTAAGAACAAAGAAAGAGGTTAGACGCCCCGATGGTTCTTACATCAGATTTGATGAGAACGCTTGTGTTCTTTTAGATAACCAAGGCGAGGTTAGAGGTACTCGTATCTTTGGTCCTGTTGCCAGAGAGTTAAGAGATAACTATATGAAGATTGTTTCACTTGCCCCTGAGGTACTATAATCATTGGAGGTATTATTATGAATGTAAAATTACATATTAAAAGAGGTGATATGGTCTTCGTTAATGCCGGTGAAGATAAAGGAAAAACTGGCAAGGTTCTTAGCGTGGACAAAAAGAATATGCGTGCTATCGTTGAGGGAGTCAACATGATTAGCAAACATACAAAACCAAATGCAAAATATCCACAAGGTGGAATAATTAAGCAAGAGGCATCTATTCACATTTCAAACTTACAAGTTGTTGATCCTGTAAAAGGTGGGCCAACTAAAATTGGTCGCAAGAAAAATGATAAAGGTGAACTTGTACGTTATGCAAAAAAATCAGGGGAGGAAATTAAATAATGGCACAAGAAGTTAAAAAAGAGCAAGCAGCAAAAGCTAAAGCTGTAAAAAAAGGAGAAGCCAAAACATCTGAAGGACAAATTTATCCTAAAGGTTGGACCCCTAACTTGCAGAAAGAATATAAAGAGAGAATTGTCGGTGAGCTAACAAAACAATTTGGTTATAAAACAGTTATGCAAGTTCCAAGACTTGTAAAAATTACTATTAACCAAGGTGTTGGTATTGCTTCTCAAGATAAAAAGATTGTAGAGAATGCAGCTGCCGAACTCTCAATGATAACAGGTCAAAAAGCAATTCTTACTCATTCAAAGAAAGATATTGCATCTTTCAAATTGAGAAAAGGGATGCCTATTGGATGTAAAGTTACACTTAGAAGGGCTAAAATGTATGAGTTTCTTGAGAGACTTATCAAAGTCTCTTTACCTCGAATCAGAGATTTTAAAGGTGTTGAGGAGAAATTTGATGGTAGAGGAAATTATACTTTAGGACTTAAAGAGCAAATAATATTCCCTGAGATAGATATTGATAAAATATCTAAAATTCTTGGTATGGAGATTACTTTTGTAACTAACACAAATTCAGACGAGCAAGCTCGTGCATTGCTTGCTGCTTTTGGTATTCCATTTAAGAAGAAATAATTAAAATAAAGAGAATATATGGCAAAAGAATCAATGAAAGCACGTGAGGTTAAGCGTGCAAAATTATGCGCCAAATATGCTGAAAAACGTAAAGCACTTAAGGAGGCTGGCGATTATGCTGGGCTTCAGAAGTTGCCTAAAAACTCTTCTCCTGTAAGACTTCATAATCGTTGCTCTTTAACAGGTAGGCCAAAGGGTTATATGCGTGTTTTTGGCATTAGTAGAATTCAATTCAGAGAGATGGCAAGTAAAGGCCTTATCCCTGGAATACGTAAAGCAAGCTGGTAATTACCAGTTGGATATCGATTATTAAAAATTTAAAAATTAAAACAATGACTGATCCAATTTCAGATTTTTTAACAAGAATTAGGAATGCTTACAATGCAGGTCATAAAATTGTAGATATTCCTGCCTCTAAATTAAAACTTGAGATGACAAGAGTTCTTTTTGAGAAAGGTTACATCTTGAGTTATAAATTGGTAGAGGAAAAACCAGTCTCAAAAATTAAGATAGCATTAAAGTATCACCCCGAGAGTAAACTACCCGCTATTAAGAAAATTATGAGGGTAAGCCGTCCAGGTTTACGCCAATATCGTGGAGTTGAAAATATGCCAAGAGTATTAAATGGTTTGGGTATAGCTATCGTATCAACTTCTAAAGGTATAATGTCTGACAAAGAGGCTAAAGCTCAGAAAGTTGGTGGAGAAATACTTTGTTATGTTTATTAAAAATTAATTTAAATTATGTCAAGAATAGGAAAATTACCTGTAAGCCTTCCACAAGGAGTTACTATCTCTGTAGATAAAGAGAATGTGGTAAAGGTTAAAGGCCCTCAAGGAGAACTTTCTCAGAAAGTTGATCCAGACATTAAAGTCTCAATTGAGGGGGGCGTGGTAAAAGTAGAAAGACCTACAGATCAACCGCGCCATAGATCTATGCATGGTTTATACCGTGCATTGATAAACAATATGGTTGTTGGTGTTTCAGAGGGTTATAAAATTCAACAAGAACTTGTTGGTGTGGGTTATAGAGTAGAGGCTCAAGGTCAACTTTTAAAGTTTAGCTTGGGCTATTCTCATGATATATACCTTCAATTACCAGACGAGGTTAAGGCAGAAGTTCCTCAAGTTAAGAAAGGTGCCAACCCAATTTTAATTATAAAGAGCTCGGATAAACAATTACTAGGTATGGTAGCGGCTAAGATTCGTTCATTCCGTAAACCAGAACCTTATAAGGGTAAAGGTATTAAGTTTGAAGGTGAGGTTATCCGCAGAAAGGCTGGTAAGACTGCTTCAGCTAAATAATGGAGGGTAAGAAAATGAATAAGATAGAAAGAAGACAAAGAATTCGTTATCGCATACGCAAAGTTGTAAGCGGAACAGCTCAAAGACCTAGAATGAGCGTATTTAGATCTAATAAACAGATTTATGTTCAGTTTATAGATGATGAAAAAGGAAACACTCTTGCAGCAGTTTCATCGCTTGATAAGACAATTGCTCCAGAGGTAAAAGGTAAAACTAATATAGAGATTGCAACAATGGTAGGTAAGAAAGCTGCCGAAGTTGCCTTAGCAAAAGGTATTAAAGAAGTAGCCTTTGATAGAGGAGGCTACCTATATCATGGAAGAGTAAAAAGTTTAGCAGATGCTGCTCGTGAGGGTGGTCTTAAATTTTAATAACTATGGCAGAAATGAATGATAAAAAAGTTAGAACTACAGATCTGGAACTTAAAGACAGATTAGTTGCAGTAAGAAGAGTTACTAAGGTTACAAAAGGCGGTCGCCACTTTAGTTTTGCTGCTATAGTAGTAGTTGGAGATGAAAAAGGTGTTGTAGGTTACGGTTTAGGAAAAGCTAATGAGGTAACTACAGCTATCTCTAAAGGTATTGAGGACGCAAAGAAAAATTTAGTAAAAGTTCCACTTAATAAGGAGACAATTCCACATGAACAAACTGCTAAATTTGGTGGTGCTCAAGTGTTTATGAAACCAGCTGCTCCTGGTACAGGAGTTAAGGCGGGTGGTGCGATGCGTGCTGTATTTGAGTCGGTAGGTATTCGCGATGTGCTTGCTAAATCTAAAGGTTCGTCTAATCCTCACAATCTTGTTAAAGCTACAGTTGCAGCTTTAGCTCAGATGAGAGATGCTTATACCGTAGCAGGTTTAAGAGGCGTTCCAATGAACAATGTATTTAACGGATAGGAGGAATTATTATGGCTAAAGTAAAAGTCACACAAGTAAGAGGAAGGAGTGGAGCAACTAAAAGACAACTTGCTACTCTTGATGCTCTTGGAATCAGAAAGATTCATCATTCCGTAGAAATAGAACTAACTCCAGTAAGCAAGGGAATGATAGAGAAAGTTCTTCACCTTGTTAAAGTGGAAGAAATTAAATAAGGAGGTTTAAACAAATGAAACTAAATACATTAAAACCTGCAAAAGGTTCTTCAGGCAAAGAGAAAAGAATAGGTAGAGGTGAGGGTTCTGGACACGGTGGAACATCTACACGTGGTATGAATGGTGCTAAACAGCGTAGTGGCTATTCTGCAAAACTTGGTTTCCAAGGTGGTCAGATGCCTATTTATCGCCAGTTACCTAAGCATGGTTTCAACAACCCAAATAAAGTAGAGTATAAGGTAATCAACCTATCATCTCTACAACAATTAAGCGAGAAAATTAACTCAACATCTATCTCTAAAGAGATACTTATAGAGAATGGTCTTATATCAAAGAAAGACCTTGTAAAGATTCTTGCTAATGGTGAGTTGACAGTTAAATTAGATGTTAGTGCAGATGCTTTCTCGCAAGCTGCTATAGAAAAAATAGAGGCTCTTAAAGGGACAGCAACCGTAATAGAATAGTTAAAATGAAGAAGCTTATTAGTACAATCAATAACATTTTCAAGATAGAAGAACTAAGGCAAAGATTGGTTTACACTTTCTTGCTTTTGTTAGTGTATCGTTTGGGAAGTTTTGTGGTTATGCCAGGTATAAACCCAGTTGCTATAGCTGAATCGGCAAAATTCAGTGAGCAAACATCGGAGGGTCTTGTTGGTCTGCTAAACCTATTTTCCGGAGGTGCATTTGGAAATGCTTCGATATTTGCTTTGGGTGTAATGCCTTATATTTCAGCATCTATCGTGATACAGCTTCTTGGTATAATGATTCCATATTTCCAAAAATTACAGAAAGAGGGAGAGAGTGGAAGAAGAAAAATGAATCAGTGGACTCGTTATCTAACCATAGCTATTTTAGCTTTACAAGCTCCTGCATATTTAGCTAACATTAGAACTCAAGTACCAGAGGCGTTTATTTTAAGTGGCTTTGGCTTTACTGTTATTTCAACTCTAATCCTAATAGGTGGAACAATGTTCATTATGTGGCTTGGAGAGAGGATAACTGATAGGGGTATAGGTAATGGTATCTCACTTATAATTATGGTGGGTATTGTTGCAAGACTTCCTTATGCTTTTATGGCAGAAGTTGGTACAAGAATTAATTCAACAGGTGGTGCACTAATGTTGTTAGTAGAGCTTATTATTTTATACCTTGTTTTTGCTGCTACTATTGCTTTGGTACAAGGTACCAGAAAAATACCAGTACAATATGCAAAAAGGGTATTTGGTAATAGACAATATGGAGGAAATACATCATTTATACCTTTGAAAGTGAATGCTGCTAATGTTATGCCTATCATCTTTGCACAAGCTTTGATGATGTTCCCTCTATTGTTCGCAAGCTTTGATGCTACAAGAGGAATAGCCGCAATCTTTTCAGATATGAAAGGTTTTTGGTATAACTTTGTATTTGGTGCACTGATATTTATATTCACATATTTCTATACTACAGTTGTAATAAATCCTTCAGCGATGGCAGAGGAGATGAAAAAAAGTGGTGGATTTATTCCTGGTGTTCAGCCGGGTAAAAAGACTGCAGAGTTTATAGATACAATAATGAGCCGAATTACACTTCCTGGTGCTCTATTTTTAGCATTAGTTGGTATTATGCCAGCGATTGCTATGATATGTGGGGTAAATAACCAATTTGCTCAGTTCTTTGGAGGAACAAGTTTATTGATTATTGTAGGAGTAGTTTTGGATACATTGCAACAAATAGAGACATATTTGATTGATAGACACTACGACGGTATTAGTTCTACAGGTAGATTGACAGGCCGTAGGTAGTATAAAATTTGTTCATTGAGGTTAAATATTTATGATACACCTAAGGAGTGCTGAGGAGATAGAGATATTAAGAGAGAATGCTATTTTAGTCTCTAAAACTTTGGCAGAAGTGGGTAAGTCTATAGCTCCTGGTATTAAGACTAAAAAGTTAGATAAAATAGCAGAAGAGTTTATCAGAGACCATGGTGCTATACCTGGTTTTAAAGGCTATGGTGGCTTCCCCGCAACCCTTTGTTTGTCTGTGAATGATGTTGTGGTTCACGGTATTCCAAACGAATACGAGTTGCAAGAGGGTGATATCATCTCTGTAGATTGTGGCACAATTCTCAAAGGTTTTTATGGAGACTCTGCCTACACTTTTGCTGTTGGCGAAGTTGATCCCGAAACAGAACTATTGCTAAAAACCACAGAAGAAAGCCTCTATTTAGGGGCAGCTCAAGCAATAGATGGGAATAGATTAGGAGATATAGGACATGCTATTCAATCTTATTGTGAATCAAAAGGTTTCTCTGTCGTTAGAGAGCTTGTTGGTCATGGGATAGGAAAAGATATGCACGAAGATCCACTTGTCGCAAACTATGGAAAATCTGGTACAGGTAAAAGATTAAAAGAGGGGATGGTTATTTGCATAGAGCCAATGATAAATATTGGAGTTAAAGATATTTATCAAAAAGAAGATGGTTGGACAGTGTGTACTCAAGATGGGAAAAAATCTGCCCACTTTGAGTTTACAGTTGCAATTAAAAAGAATAAACCAGAAATATTAACAACATTTGACTATATAAAAGGAATTAAAACATATTAAAGATGTCTAAACAAGAAGCTATAGAAAGAGATGGAATAATATTGGAGGCATTATCCAATGCTATGTTTAAAGTAGAATTGGAAAATGGTCCTGTTATAATTGCCCACATTTCAGGGAAAATGAGAATGCACTATATAAAAATTTTGCCTGGTGACAGGGTAAAAGTGGAGATGTCTCCTTACGATTTAACCAAGGGGAGAATAGCTTTTAGATATAAATAAATCAGATATAAATATAAAAACTACAATACGATGAAAGTTAAAGCATCAGTTAAGAAACGCAGTGAGGACTGCAAGATTGTAAGACGCAAAGGTCGTGTTTACATTATCTGCAAAAAGAACCCAAAATTTAAAATGCGTCAGGGTTAATCTCTGTATCGCGATAAGTTAAATTAGAAAAATTTTTAAAATCAAAGTAATCAATAGAATATGGCACGTATAGCCGGTGTAGATTTACCAAAAAACAAAAGGGGAG
>CAMNNS010000034.1 GCA_946545765.1 uncultured Bacteroidales bacterium
CTGTAGATTTTTCAAAGACATTACGACTTAATTTGATGAATATAGCAGAGGAAATTACAGGACCATATATGCCTCGTTTTGAGAAGTTAAGAGATGAATATATTTTGTGTTTTAGTGTAAAGTTTGCTCGTAATAAAAAAATGTTATCGGGTAAAAATATACTTTACGAATTGCTTCTAAAGGTTAAGAGTTCATCTAAGATAATAATAGATGTAGATCCTAATTAAAGTTTATTCTAATCCTTTTTTCCACCATTATAGTTTATAAATTCAAGGTCTAAAGTTAGTATTGTAAAATTTGCAAATTAGAATAATTCTAAATAAATTTGCTTAAAATTTTAACGCTATGGAAGAGACAAATCAAATAAAGAAAAAAATACAGGAAAGTGGACTAAAAGCTACTCCGCAAAGGATTACTATATACAGAATAATGAGAGAGTTAGGTCATGCAAGTGTAGATATGGTTGCCAATAAAATAAAAGAGAATTACCCATCTATGACACTTGCTACTGTTTATAATGTTTTAGAATCGTTTGAGACTTCGGGAATTTTATCTAAGAGGCTAAGCCCCGAGAATAAAATGTTTTTTGATATTACAACATATGACCATGCACATATTTTTGACAGAGAAGGAAAGACTTTTGCAGATCATAATGATCCTGAGCTTGCTAAAATTCTAAAGGATTATATGAAGAGAGTTAATATTAAAGGTTTTAAACCAGAAAAAATAGAGATTCAAATAATAGGTACCTACATATAATAGTTATAAAGTTAGTGCCGATAATATTTATACAAACAATTAACATATGTAAGATTATGAAAAAATTAAAAGGTACAAAAACAGAAAAAAATCTACTTATAGCTTTTGCGGGCGAGAGTCAGGCAAGAAGTAGATATGTGTTTTTTGCAAGTGTTGCAAAGAAAGAGGGATATGAGCAGATAAGTGCTATTTTTACAGAAACTGCAGAAAATGAGAAAGAACACGCAAAGAAATTTTTTAAATTTTTAGAGGGTGGAATGGTTGAGATAAAAGCCTCTTATCCAGCAGGTGTTATAGGAACTACAGCGGAGAATTTAAAAGCAGCGGCAGATGGAGAAAAAGACGAGTGGACAAAGGATTATCCAAAATTTGCACAAATCGCTGAGAAAGAAGGATTCAAAGAGATAGCAGAGTGTTTTACCGAGATAGCTGAGGTTGAGGAACAACACGAGAAAAGGTATCGCAAACTTTTAAAAAATATCAAAGAGGGAAAAGTATTTGAAAAAGACGAGGTTGTAGAGTGGAAATGTCGCAATTGTGGTTATGTGCATAAAGGGAAGAAAGCCCCTAAAAAGTGTCCTGCTTGCCAACACCCTCAGGCATATTTCCAAATAAAAGAAGAGAACTATTAATATTTTTTATGCAACTTGCTAATCAAGAGGTTGCAGTCCGATTTTATTTAAGAGAATAAGTGGAGAGCAATAGATTAAAAATTGTTGCTCTCCTATATTTTTGTATAAATTTGTGCGGTTTTACAGATGTCACAATTAGAATATGAAAAATGAAAACGTTAATCCATCTCAATTACCTGTTAAAGAGAGGATTATTAAGGCTATACACGAAATATTACCAAGTGCAAGGCAAACCGCTATATGGGTGATTAAAATAACTTGTATTGTTTCTACTTTAATTTTCTTATTAAGATACTTTAACATATTACCTTATATTTCAGAGGCTTTACAACCAGTGATGAATTTTATGGGGCTACCCGGGGAGGCATCATTAGCTTATGTGGCGGGCTATTTTGTTAATATCTATTCTACTATTGCCGCCGCAGAGACACTTAACTTATCGGCGAGGAGTGTTACTATTTTAGCAGTCTTGGTTATGTGTTCGCATAATATGATAGTAGAAACAGCAGTCCAGAAAAAAATAGGTTCTTCTGCACTAAGGATAGTGTTAATCAGAACATTATCGGGAGTGGTATTAGCATTTTTGCTCAATATGATATTACCTCAACAGCAGGAGAATACGCAGCAGATTGTTCAGGTTGCAAACCCACCTTTTTGGGAAATGTTTAAAGAATGGATATTCTCTCTATTATTATTGTGCCTTAAAATGTTGGTCTTAATATATCTTCTATCTATAATACAACAAGTTATAAACGAATTTGGGATAATAAAAAAGATCTCAAAGGTTATGAAGTGGCCTTTAAAGATTTTTGGATTACCCGAGAAAACCTCTTTTTTGTGGATAATTGCCAATACTTTAGGACTCGCATACGGGGCGGCAGTTATGTTTCAGGAGAAAGAAAAAGGGAATCTTACACAAAAGCAAATCCAATTGTTAAATTCACATATAAGTATATCGCACAGTAATTTAGAAGATCTTATGTTATTTGTCTCGATAGGGGGAGTTTGGTGGATTATTCTAATTACGAGGTGGGTTGGCTCTATTGTTTTGGTTTGGGAGGAGCGACTTGAATTTTGGTTGAGGGATAGATATAAATTACAACAAGGAAAGTGATAGAATTTTATTATATTTGTCCGATTATATTGCCATAAAGAGTTTTTATTTTTGTGTAACAGTCTTATCGCGATAAGATAGTTGTATAAAATGGCATTATTTGCTTATAATAAATTTGTTATGGAGAGAATAAAGTGTTTAATAGTGGGAAGCGGTCCGGCAGGTTATACTGCCGCCATATATGCTGCAAGGGCAAATCTTAGTCCTGTTATTATTAGTGGCATGGAGTTAGGTGGACAATTAACAACAACTACAGTAGTTGAGAATTTTCCCGGTTTTCCCGATGGGATAGATGGAACTCAATTGGTTGAACAAATGAAGAATCAAGCTTTAAGATTAGGGGTAGAGATTAGAAGCGGTGTTGTAACCAAGACAGATTTTTCTGGTCTAAAGAAAATACTTACAATAGACAATAAAGAAGAGATAGAGGCAGATGCGGTAATTATTGCAACAGGGGCAAGTGCAAAATATCTGAATATACCAGGGGAACAACAATATAGAGGAAGTGGTGTCTCTGCTTGTGCTACTTGTGATGGATTTTTTTACAGAAAACAAGATGTTGCAGTAATAGGTGGGGGGGATACAGCTTGTGAGGAGGCAGTTTATCTATCGGGATTATGTAATAAGGTTTATATGATTGTTAGGAGGGATGTTATGAGAGCTTCCAAAGCTATGCAAGAGAGAGTGCAAAAAAGAGAGAATATTAAAATACTTTGGGAGACATTACCGGTAGAGATAGTGGGAGATGAAGGGGGTGTAAATGGCATAAAGGTTGCAGATAAAAAAGATGGTGCCGAGAGGGTAATTCCTGTTTTTGGTGTATTCCTTGCCGTTGGTCATCATCCCAATTCTGAAGTCTTTAAGCCATGGATAGAGACAAATCAAGAAGGATATATACTTACAAAAGAGGGTTCTCCTTTAACTAATGTTGCTGGAGTTTTTGCTGCAGGTGATGTAGCAGATATTCATTATAAGCAAGCAATTACAGCCGCTGCTGCAGGTTGTAAGGCAGCAATAGAGGCAGACCGCTATTTACAAAGTTTATAATTGTTAGAAATGAAGAAATTTAGGTTATTTATTATTGCTACTTTCGCTTTAGTGTTTTTGTTTACAGGTTGTAAAACATACTTTGATTCTCTTTTGGAGAGTACAGATACTCAAATGAAGATGAAAGCTGGTATAGATTATTATAACAGAGGTAAATACAGAAAGTCTTTAGATGTTTTTGAGAGTATGATTTTGGCAACTCAAGGGACAAATCAAGAAGATAGTGTTCAGTACTATCACGCAATGAGCAATTATAGATATGGAGATTATATAAATGCTGAGGCAAACTTTTCTAAGTTTTTAGAAGTTTTTCCAAGAAGTGAGTTTTCTGAAGAGGCAAAATTTTTAAGGATAAAATGTCTATACGAATCTACATATAGGTGGGAATTAGATCAGGTCCCTACTCAAAAAGCTGTGGCAGCCCTTTCGGAATTTATGTATGATAATCCTAATAGCCAATATTATCCAATATGTAAGGCTATGTTAGATGAATTTAATGAAAGATTAGACAGAAAAAATTACGAGGCAGCCAAGTTGTATTATGATATGGAAGATTACCAAGCCTCTCATTCCGCTTTTAAAACAGTACTAAAGGAGAATTCTAATAATCAATATAGAGAGCAGATATTATATTATACAGCATTATCTTCTTATAGATTTGCACAAAATAGTATAAAGGAGAAACAGAAAGAAAGATATATGTCCTATATAGATGATTATTACAACTTTGTAGGAGAGTTTCCCAATTCTCCCGACAGAAAATCTTTAGATGGATATTTTATTAGAGCTCAGAAATTTGTAGGGTTAAAAGTTGGTTTGGATTCAGCCCAATTAGCTGCTGCCCAAGAAATTGCAGCATCCGAAAATAGAGGAGTACTAAATACAGATGGGGTAAAAAATGATAGAAGAGGTATAAAAAAAGCAATATCTTCTGCAAAGAGAGCTGTGCAAGAAGCAGAAAACAAGAATGAAATAGCTAAGAATATAGATAAAGAGAAAATTACCTATTCTAAATCTGAGGAGAGAAAAATAAGAAAAGAGGCTAAAGCTGAGGCAAAAAGGATATACAAAGAGAGAAAAGCAATAGAGAAAGCTTTAAAACGGGCAGAAAAAAGGTCAAAAAATAAGTAAACAATAAGATAAATTTTTTAGAAAATGGAAGATAAAAATCAAGTTAAAGTTTCTGATGACACAATAACAAGAGATGTTATAAAATTGTCTGAGCCAACAGGTAATATTTATGAGTCTGTTGTTATTATGTCTAAGCGTTCAAATCAAATTGCTGCAGACTTGAAAAAGGAATTGTCAGACAAACTTAATGAATTCTCTAATAACAGTTTGGTTGATACATTAGAAGAAACATTTGAAAATAGAGAGCAAATTGAGATTTCTCGCTATTATGAAAAATTACCAAAGCCAACTCTAACAGCAATAAAAGAGTTTCAAAACGGTGAGATTTATTGGAGAAAGATAGAATCTTAATCTTTTGTGTTTAAAAGGTTATTCATACAAAATTATGCTCTTATAGAGAGTTTAGACATCGTTTTTCCCGAGGGATTGATAATTATCACAGGTGAGACAGGTGCCGGTAAATCTATTTTACTTGGTGCCGTTTCTCTTTTACTTGGGGCAAAGTGCGATTCATCTGTCTTTAAAGATTCTTCAAAAAATTGTGTAGTAGAGGGGGAGTTTGAAACCGATAATGGAGAAATTTTACTAAGGAGGGTAATAAGTCCTGCAGGCCGTTCTCGTTGTTTTTGTAATGATGAACCCGTATCGGCAAGTTATCTATCGGAAATATCCTCTTCTCTAATAGATATTCACGAGCAACATAAACATCTTTTATTAAGCAAAAAAGATTTTCAGTTAGAGGTATTAGATACCTATTGTTCTAACTATAAATTATTAGAGAATTATCAAGACTTTTACGAGAAAAATTTACAATTGAATAGAGAGTTAGAGCAATTAGAAAAAACTGCACAAGAGAATGAAAAAGAGAGAGAATATATTGAATTTCAACTAAACAAATTAACGGAGGCTAATCTCAAAGAGGGAGAAGAGGAGGAGTTAGAGAATATTCAAAAAAGATTGGCTAATGGGGAGCAGATTAGAGAGAGTTATTTAACTGCACTACAACTGTTAAATAATGAAGAAAATTCTTTGATTCAGATATTTAAACAAGTAGAACAAAATATCTCAAAAACTTTAGATTTTATCCCCGAAGCTCAATTATTAGTAAAAAGGGTAGAGAGTTGCAGAATAGAGAGTAAAGATATTATAGATGAGATAGAAAAGTATTCTAATTCTGTAGAATCTAATCCCCAATTGTTAAGTGAGATAGACAATAGACTCTCCGTCATTTATTCCCTAAAAAAACGCTTTAATTGTGAAACAGTACAAGAGTTATTGAAAATACAAAAAGAGTTATCGGGAAAGATAAATGACAATGAGAATAATATAGAGAAAATATCATCTTTAAAGAGGTCTATAAAAGAGAATCAAGAGAGTTTGGAAAATGCAGCAAATGCTCTTAGTAACAGTAGAATAGTGGGGGCTAAAAAGTTGGAACAAACTTTACAGGAGCAGATACAAAATCTCGAGATGCCAAATGCAGTATTCTCTATCTCTTTAAATAAATTAACATCTCTTTCCCCTTCGGGAATAGATGACCTACAATTTATGTTTGCCGCTAATAAAGGGAACAAACAAGTAGAAATACAGAAAGTTGCAAGTGGTGGTGAATTGTCTCGCGTTATGTTATGTATAAAAAAAATAATGGGGGAACATAAAGGGATGCCAACTATGATTTTTGATGAAATAGATATTGGCGTATCGGGAAAAATAGCAGATAAAATGGGAAATTTATTAGATCTGATGGGAAAGAGAACACAGATATTTGCAATAACACATTTACCACAAGTTGCTTCAAAAGGTAAGAATCATATTCTTGTCTATAAAGATGTAGAAGAGAGTGATACAAAGACAAAAATCAAATTTATAAAAGGCTCCGACAGAGTGTTGGAGATAGCGAGATTGCTTAGTGGTGAACAGACAACAAATGAGGCAATAGCAAATGCAAAAGTTCTATTAGAAGAAAAATAACAAACTATATTAAACTATGAGATTAATTATTAAAAAGTCTTACGCTGAGATGTCTAAATGGGCTGCATCTCACATTGTTGAGAGGATAAAACAAAAAAATCCTACACCCGACAACCCTTTTGTTTTAGGTCTGCCTACAGGTTCTACCCCTATCGGGACATATAAAGAGTTGGTAAATTTTTATAAAGCAGGAATAATCTCCTTTAAAAATGTTGTCACCTTTAATATGGATGAATATGTAGGTTTGCCCGAAAGTCACCCCGAGAGTTATCATACCTTTATGAATGAGAATTTCTTTAACCATGTAGATCTTCTAAAAGAGAATATAAATATCTTAAACGGTAACGCAGAAGATTTAGAAAAGGAGTGTCAGGACTATGAGAATAAAATCTCCTCTTATGGTGGCATTGACCTATTTATGGGTGGTATTGGTCCCGATGGGCATATTGCTTTTAACGAGCCGGGCTCTTCTCTAACCTCAAGAACAAGGTTAAAACATTTAACAACCGATACTATTATTGCAAACTCAAGATTCTTTGATAATAATATAGATTTAGTCCCTAAAACTGCTCTTACTGTTGGAGTTGGAACTATTATGGATGCAAAAGAGGTTATGATCCTTGTTAATGGTCATAATAAATCGAGAGCTTTGCGTCATGCGATAGAGGAGGGGATTTCTCAAATGTGGACAATTAGTGTATTACAGATGCACAAGAGTGGAATTATTGTTTGTGATGATGCTGCAACAGTAGAGTTAAAAGTAGGAACAGTAAATTACTTTAAAGATATAGAGAAAGTTAATGTAGATTAAAAATAGGTATCAGTTATCTCTATAATTCTATAGATGTTACAGTAAAGTTAGAGTTGTATATGATACCAAAAGAGGCATTATTAGAGAATCCATTTAATGGGTTCTCTTTTTTTAATCTGAACGATTGTTGAAGAAGAGTACCTCTTAATATACTATCTTCTAAACTTTTATATATGTATAATTGTTTATTGTATTCTACAAAATCAAGTTTATTCATATAGGCTTTTAGATTCTTGAGCGAACACTCGTAAAAGAAGGTTGTAATGTCGTAACCACTAAAGGCATTGGCGGTTGGCTCCGAATTAAAAAGAGCCCTATATTCTCTAATAAAATTTTTAACCTCATCTTTAGATAAATCTACATAGTATGGCATAACAAGGTGTAGATTATAATCAAAGAAAAATTTTATATCTGAAGCCTCAAAGTTTCTCCATTTGGAGTTTCCAAAAAGGGTTACTCTATCTTCTCCTAAAGAGAGAATGTTAATATTTCTAAGTGCGTCTGCTACAAAGGCTTCATTATAACTTGGTATGATAACAATATTATCATTTTGTGGTAGGATATACTCCTTGAATGTTGGTGCAATTGTTTTACCTTCTAAAATAGCATAAGAAATTTTATGGTATCTTAACCCAAGACTATCTAACAATTCCATAGTGCTATAGGCAAGTTGTTGTTCTATGGGGTCATCTTGCCAAATAACTGTAATTAAGGGGTTCTGATATGTCTCATATACTTTTTTTACCCATTCTGCCTGTAGTTTGTTTTGTGTCTCTGTGGCGGTTGGGATTTGAAATAGATAGGGGGAGTTTTCTATAAGTGAACTCGCCGATGGGTCTAAAGGTGATATAATTGGAATACCATTCTCTGTTGAGAACTCTATATAATCCTTTAAATGAGTACTTACAACAGGACCTATAATAAAATCGGACTCCTTAAGGTTATTTTTTGTTATCAATTCAGATGGGGAATTATAACTATTTTCATCTATAATATTTAGTGTAATATCTCCCCCTTCTGCTTTAATTTTTTTACACGCCATCAATGCACCAGAATAAAAATCAAAATAATTTGTATTAACCTTTCCTTTAGAGTCTAACGGAAGTATTAGAGAGACATTTTTGGGGGTTTTGTTTATTCTATTCCAATCGGGAATATCTATATATTCATTATTTATATCGCGATAAGATTCTAATTTTTCTTTTTCTGAGGTTCTATCTTCTCTCACTGTATTTGGGTTATTAAGATTTTGTTTGTACTCTTTTTTAACTCTGTTTAGAGTACTCCCGATAGGTATTTCTAAGAAGGTAATTTTGTTCAGACTCTCAGAAGGTAGCTTGTTGTAAAAAATAAGAATCTCTTTTTTTATTTGGTATTCAGAAGATATATCATCTAAATCTTCATACCATTTGACTTTGTGAGTAATAGTAGTGTCTTTTACTACCTCTTGGATTGCCTCTTCCTTATTTTTTCTTCTTTTTTTATTCTTCTCTTTTTGAGACTCTTTCTTCTCTTTTACTACCTCTTTTTTCTCTATACTATCTTTTTGAGGTTCTGTATTTTCTGTTTTGTGCTTTTTTGCTCTACGGGCAAATTTTTCTGCCGCACTCTCTCTCTCTTTATCCCCCTTTTCTGTTTTTACTACAAGTGTCTCTCTTACTTCTTCCTGTTTGGTCTCTTTTCCCCCCTTTTCTTTAGCGGGGGCTGTTATCTCATTGTGAGTCTCTTTCTTCTCTTTTTCTTTAGCAGGTTCATTAGTAGGTTGCTCTATTGTTGTTTCGTCTTTAATAGGAATTAGGAGTACAGACCCTGCTTTTAACGAAGATGAAGCTTTACGATTTATTGCAATCACCTCTTCTTGTGTTACTCCATAAACTCTGCAAATAGAATAGAGTGTTTGCCCTTTTATAACAATGTGAGCATAAGCGAGTTTACCGTTGTTCCAAACTTTTTCTGTACTCTTTTTTACCTCTACTTGTGAGTATGCACTATTTGTGGTTATCACAGAAATTATCATAAGTAGTATTATGATAATTGTTATCCGATTAAAAAAATTTCTCATAATGTAGAATTATTTTTAAATAAATTGTGTGGATTGAGGTGATTATAGTCTTGCAACCATATTTTTGATATTCTCCTCTATTCTTTCATAAATATTATTGGTGTATGGTATTCTTTCAAATTTTTTGCCAGTAACAACTTCGTATAATTCTATATATCTCTGCGATATTTTCTCTACAATTTCATCTCTCATTTCTGGCATTTTTTCCCCCTCTCTACCTTGGAAGCCGTTTTCCATAAGCCACTCTCTTACAAATTCTTTAGAAAGTTGCTTCTGAGGTTCTCCTTTATCAAACTTCTCTTGGGAGCCATCTTTATAGAAGTATCTGGAGCTATCGGGAGTGTGTATTTCATCCATTAAGCAAACCTCTCCATTAAGTAATCCAAATTCATATTTAGTATCAACTAAGATAAGTCCTTGTTTGTCTGCTATTTCTGTTCCTCTTTGGAATAACTTATAAGATATTTCTTCTATCTTTTCATATATATCTTTAGGCACAAGTCCTTGAGCAATAATCTCCTCTTTAGATATATCTTGGTCATGTCCGCCAATATCGGCTTTTGTTGTTGGTGTTATGATTGGAGAATTAAATTTCTGATGTTCTCTCATCCCATCGGGGATTGATACACCGCAAATCTTTCTTGCCCCTGATTTATATGTTCTCCAAGAACTACCAGTTAAATAATTCCTTACTATCATTTCTATTGGCAAAGGTTTACATTTATAGCCAACTGTAACCATCGGGTCGGGAGAGGCAATCTTCCAGTTTTGAACAATATCGGAAGTTTGATCTAAAAATAATGAAGCTATTTGGTTTAGTACTTGTCCTTTGTATGGTATCCCTTTAGGTAGGATAACATCAAATGCAGAGATTCTATCTGTAGCAATCATTGCCATATATTTCTCCCCTATAAAATAGACATCTCTAACTTTTCCTTCATATTTGCCTGTTTGATTAGAAAAATCAAAATTTGTTTTAATAATGGAATTCATTGTTTACCTGATATTTATAATCTGTTTTATTGCAAGATAACTTTACAAAATTGGGCAAAATTCTTTTTGTTTCAAAACATTTTCAGCAAATTTATAATATGTAGAGCACTTTACCAATGAGTGTTTTACCATAATTGTTCATCAGGTTATTACTCTTAGTAACTTATTCTTATTTTGTACAATTTTATCTACGAAGTAAACAATTTGTTTTTCAGCGGAATATAACAATGCTAAGATAATAATGTTTGGTGAGATGTAGAGAGTGGCAGTTTTTTCTATAAACGATTTCCAAAATCTATTAGGTTATTACAGAAATTATCCCAACTAAGTTCTTTTTTTAGTTCAATAATATTATTTATATATGTGGTTGATAACTTGTTATCAAAGAACTCTTTGATACTTTTTACTAAAGATGCTGTATCAACTCTTTCTGTAATAATTCCACTTTGAGTAGAGTTTATATACTCTGGCAACCCTCCTACGGGGGTGGCAATAATTGGTGTTTCAAAATTCCATGAGACTGAGCATATTCCACTTTGTGTAGCAGATTTATATGGTAAGACACATAGATCGCAACTACTGAATAAAACTTTTACTTGCTCATCTGGTATAAATTCTGTTTTTAGTATGATATTCTCTCTAATATCGTCAAAATCGGGACTATATATTATTTTTTTGTATTTGTCAAAATCTTCATAAGGTTCACCCGCAACTATCAAAACATATTCATTACCAAGTTCGGGCATAGCTTTTAGTATAAGGTCTAACCCTTTGTAATCCCTGATTAGACCAAAGAAAAGTAAAAC
The DNA here is from genome assembly GCA_946545765.1 of uncultured Bacteroidales bacterium. Classification (GTDB taxonomy): domain Bacteria; phylum Bacteroidota; class Bacteroidia; order Bacteroidales; family UBA932; genus Egerieousia. The sequence continues at coordinate 11,327 of CAMNNS010000034.1, forward strand.
TCTTTTATTCTTAATTTGCTGAATGAATGCCTCTTGATTGATTTTTTTTCTATTTTCAAATATCGTTTTTCTCGCCTCTAATTTATCTATCTTAGTGCCGTAGTTAAGATATAGAGGGTGCTTTATTAGTTCTACTTTTGCATTAGGAACAATATTCTGTATCTCCTCTTTTACAACAGAACTCATCGCGATAAAACCATCTATACTATTGAAATAGTATTTTGCAAATGGCTTATCAAAAAAGTGTGGTTCGTGGGGAATGGCATTATCTGTAATTGATATTGTTTTGAAGAGAGAAGAGTTGTTCTCTTTTGCCTTATCTTTTAGGATTTTTCTGACTTTTCGATTGATATAACCTAATGAGGGGGCAAAATAACTCATCCAATACCTTGTTATTAAAATATCGGGTTGCCATTCAGCTATTTTTTTTGCAGTTGTATAGTATGTTAAAGGATTAGCCGTATCTAACAGAGATTCAGACTCTATAGATACGGCTTTATCTTCTTTCTCTACAAATTGTGTTTTACCCGGGAACAAAAATGAGGGGTATTGCCTTTTAAAATTAAATGCTTTAACTACATGTTTCTTAGACAATTCTTTAAATAAAAATGAATTGAACTGAGAAATCCCACCTCTGTATGGGTAAAAACAAGATAGTAGAGCTATCCTCATTTACCTATGTATTATTATTCTTCAGTAGTTTTCTTCTCTGCACTTTTTCCGCTCTTCTTATTCTTTATATACTCATTATTAAGCCCTTCTGTAATATCTTTTGTTATATCTAAGCTTGGGTCACCAACTATAACAGAATTGGCAATAATTGCAGAGTAGTTTTTCTCTTTGTTCATTTTTTCTAAGTAGGTGCGTATAGCATCCATCACTTTATTGTATAGGACAGCCTCTTCTTCTGCCATCTCTTGTTGTCTCTGAAGTTGAAGATTTTGTAAATCGTTTTGGCGATTTGTTAGAACTTGATTTCTCTCTTCTGCTTCTGCCCTTGTTAGGAGGCCTTTATCTATTTTATTCTGGAAATCCTTAGCGTCATTTTGGAGAGATCTCAATTTACCTTGTAGCTCATTTTGAATTTTTTGTGCTTTTGCTTCAAGTTCGCTGCTCAAATCGTTATACATATCATAATGTTTAACTACAGAATCTAATTGAAAATAGACAATACTCCCAGATGCAGGGGCAAGTGTTTGTGTAGTTTCTGATGTTGTTTTTGTCTCATTTGAGTTGCAAGAAGATAGACATGCTATTAGAGCAACTGCTAAAATAAACTTTAATTGTCTCATTATTTAAGATTTGTGGTTATAATTATCTGTTTAATTGCAGGGACAAATGTAATAAAATTATTCATAGCCT
>CAMNNS010000035.1 GCA_946545765.1 uncultured Bacteroidales bacterium
GCTTTTATTGGGGAGCGAGATAGTTTCTGCTGTAAGAGACCTTAAAGGTGGTGATGAGGTAGAGGCTAAGGCTCAGAAGATTGCAGATAAATTAGAGGTTCTTCCCGATATGTCATTTTCTCAAAAAAATGATATTTTCTCTAAACAAAACGGAATAAACTATTGGCAGGCACTTGTTGTAGGGGTAGCTCAATGTGTAGCAGTATTGCCCGGGCTATCAAGGTCTGGTTCTACGATTGCTACAGGGTTGCTTGTTAAGGTAAAGAAGAGTGCAATTGCCCAATTCTCTTTCTTGATGGTGATAATTCCTATTTTAGGAGAGGCTTTCTTGCAGATTGTAAAAGCAATAAAATCTCCTGTAGATGAAGTTGTTAGTACTTCTATAGGTGTGGTTCCATTGTTGTGTGGTTTTCTTGCGGCGTTTATTTCTGGGCTTTTTGCTTGTAAGTGGATTGTTCAGATTCTAAAGAAGTTTAATTTATACGCTTTTGCTGTATATTGCTTTGTTATTGGAGTTCTTTGTATTGTGTTGCCTTACATTATTTAATTATGTCGGATAGGTTGTGTTATTTTGTTGCAGATGTTCATTTAGGGTTAGATTATAATAGCCCTATCGAGAGAGAGAAAAAATTTGTCTCTTTCTTAAATTCTCTCCCTAATAATACAACAGACCTCTTCCTTTTGGGCGACATATTTGATTTTTGGTATGAGTATAAAGATGTGATTCCTAATAAGTTTACAAGAACATTAGGGGCATTGGCGTCTGTTGCAGATAGAGGTATAAAAATACATTTCTTTAATGGCAATCACGATGTGTGGACATATAGATACTTCCAAAAAGAGATAGGCGTTATTATGCACAAACAACCTTCTGTAATTAAAATAAATGATAGTTATTTTTGCTTAGGGCATGGAGATGGGCTTTGGGATAAGAGTGTAGGTTATTCTATCTTAAAATCTATTTTTAATTGCAGATTTTTACAGAAACTTTTTAGTGCTCTTCACCCAAGATTTGCATTCTTATTAGGGGATAAATGGAGTAAACATAATAGATTAGTTCATACTTTGACAAAAGAGCAGTATGAAAAATTAAAAGGGGAGCAGATGAAAAAGAGTGTTGGCTGGGCAGCGGATTTCCAATCAAAAAATAAAGATACCCAAATTGATTATTTTATTTTTGGACACACTCATACTCCGTTAGAGGCAATCAATGCCAATGGTTCAAAGATGTTTATTTTAGGAGATTGGATTTATCATCCCGATTATATTCTTTTTAAAGAAGGGGAGCTTTATCGTGTAAACATTGAATAGTACAATTTGTCGAAGTATCCATTATTATAGAGTTCTACCAAATCTTCTACCACCCTGTCTTCTCCATATTTATCGTAAGGTTTTTTAAGGTCATTCCCAAAAATTTTTGCTACAGTTTGCCAAAAACCCGCTGATACTTTTCCCCGATACTCTCGTATAATATAAAAGGATGTCCGTCCTAACTCCCTATCTATTAGCTTTAATAATAATTTGCCCTGGGAGATTGTTAAATTTCTTAATGGTTTTTCAAATTGTCTGAAAAGCTTCTTTTGATAATCTTTAATAAATTTTTCTTTCTGTTTTTCTGTGAAATTACTATTGGCCAAAGTACTATCTGCTTCGTACAAAATTCTTCTTGCTTGTAGTGCATAAGGATAGGCTTTTTTAAAGTTGTAAACTAATCTTCTATATTGCCTCCATGCTTTTTTGTTTTTACTCCCTGTTGAGTTAGAGAATTTAAATATCGGTTTTATATTATCTATTAAGATTGTATCGCCGTTTTTTACTATATATTGAAGAAGGTGCAGATTGAGGTTGCCCCGATTAATACTATCTGTTTGAGAAAACGAGAAACTACTACTAATTACCAGAATATAACTTGTGATAATAGTATTATAAACGAGTTTTATTATTTTCTCTTTTAGTGCCATTAAGATAAATCCAAGTGCAAATTTTATGCAAAAAAATTATATTTAAAAACTTTACTTAATAAATTAAAAATGTATATATTTAATCCGACAAAAGCGATTTTATTATGAATGAATTATCTAAAGAGACAGCATCTCTATTTGAAAGATTGAAACACATTAAAGAAGAAGGAACAGAGTATTGGTCTGCGAGAGAGCTATATCCATTCTTGGGCTATACTCAATGGCGTAATTTTGTGGCTATTATTGATAAAGCTAAAGAAGCATGTAAAAATGCAACTAATGATGTTTCATCCCATTTTGCTAACGTCAGCAAAATCGTTAAGGCGGGGGTTACTGAAAAACAAATAGAGGATATTTTATTAACTCGTTATGCCTGTTATCTTGTCGCGCAGAATGGCGATTCAAGGAAGAATTTAAAAAAAAGCCAAGATATTCTCGACCATATGGGGAGTACAGAGCTTGCCGCTAATCTATTTCGTTCTACTCAAGCCGAAGAAAAAATAAGAAAGGAAAAAATAAAAGGGAAGAATAATGCTAATAACGCACATTTCCAAGTTGGAAGAGAAGTTAGAGAAGCTATTAGGAGAATTGGAGGTACGATGCCGGAAGAGTTGCCCTCTGTGGAAAGCATAAAGAAAGTTGAATCAAAAAGAAAAAAACTTCTTAAAGAATCCAATAAGAAACTTAAAGAGAAATAATCATTTTTAGAACCGCTTTTGTGAATGATGGAAAAAGCAGTAGTCAATACGATTACTGCTTTTTTATTTGCAGAAAGTAAAATAATTATATAATTAATATATATTTGTACCACTATGAACAGTCTTTTTGTGTTAGATAAATTTACCCCTTGGGTTTTTTTAACAGATTTTGGCTTAATATTTACCTTGATTTTGATTGGTAAATTTATTAGGGTGCATGTTAAATTTTTTCAACAACTTTTTATCCCCCCTAGTCTGATTGCTGGTATTTTAGGATTAACTTTTGGTCCTCATGGGTTGGGGTGGCTTCCATTTTCTTCTAATCTAAGTTCTTATGCGGCAGTACTTATCGCATTGGTTTTTTCTACACTCCCTTTTACTTCTGAAAAGAGTTCGTTTAAAAAGATTGCAAAACGGGTAGGACCAATGTGGATTTATGCACAGGTTGGTATGTTGTTGCAATGGGGTATTATGGGTTTACTCGGGATATATTTATTTAGATTGGTTTGGCCAAATTTAAATTCCGCTTTTGGGATAATGTTACCTACCGGTTTTTATGGTGGGCATGGGACAGCAGCGGCTATCGGAGAGGCTTTTGATAGATTAAAGTGGGAAGAGGCAATGACTTTGGGAATGACAGTTGCCACTGTAGGTGTTATTGTTGCAATAGTTGGAGGGTTATTTATTATTAAATGGGCAACGAAAAAAGGTTATACTAAATATATTACAGATTTTAAAGAATTGCCTTCTGAGTTAAGGACAGGACTTTTACCCGAGAACAAAAGAGATATTATAGGGATGAGTACTACTTCTTCTATCTCTTTGGAGAGTATTACTTTACATTTTGCAATAGTCTTTTTTGTAGCATTTATCGGTTATGTTTTAAGTCTTTCTGTAAAAGAGTTGTTCACTACTTTTTCTCCCCCGTACAATGGGATAGAACTCCCTGTTTTTTCTTGTGCTTTTGTTGTTGGTATCACAGTTAAAAAAATATTTGATAAGACAAAAGTTTCTAATTATGTGTGCAATAAAACAATACAAAGAGAGGGAAGTTTTTTTACCGATCTGCTCGTAACTTGTGGAATTGCATCTATAAAGTTAGAAGTTGTTGCAGAGTATTGGTTGCCACTTTTATTTTTAATTCTGATAGGGATTGTGGTTGTTTTCATTATTTCATTCTACCTTGGTAGGCGGTTGGCTCCAAACAATTGGTTTGAACGCTCTATTTTTGCGTGGGGTTGGTGGACCGGAACTATTGCTATGGGTATAGCGTTAGAGAGGGTAGTAGATCCTGAATCAAAAAGTAAAGCTATGGACGATTATGCTATGGCATACCTACCGATTGCCCCTGTGGAGATTCTTTTAATAACTTTTGTGCCAATCTCTTTTATAGCTGGTTGGAGTAGTATCCTGATGTGGTGTTGCATAGCCTTGAGTATAGTTTTACTAATAATTGCAAGGTTGGCAAAATGGTATAAAAAGGGGGGATAATGAGATTTTATTTAGGGGCAATTCTATATAGATAAATTGCCACAAAAGCAAATATTATATTAGGGAGCCAAAGTGCTATAAAAGGTGGTAATGTTCCTGTAAAGACGAACATCTGAGAGAATCTCAAAAATAGGATATATGAGAAACTCAAGGCAATACCTATACCTATGTTCAACCCAATTCCTCCTCTCCTTTTTTTAGACGATAGAGAAACACCAATTAGGGTGAGAATAAAAGCAGAAAAAGGTAAAGCCCATCTTGTATTGCGTTCAATTTTAGAGTATTGCACCATCTTATCTCCTCTCTTCATCTGTTCTTTGATAAGGGTGTTTAGCTGACCATAAGGTAGAGCTTGTACTGTATTTGTTTTTCTGTAAAAGTCTTCTATCGTGATAGTTATAGAAGTATCTAAAGAAGCCCCTGTAATAACCTTTTCTACCCCTCCATCGTCTGTTCTATGAATATATCTTTTTAGATTCCAACATTTTTTAGTAGTGTCCCACTGAGCCTCTTTAGCACTAATTTTTGAGATAAGTTTTTGATTCTCAATAGTCTCTATGCTAAAATCGTATGCAGTATTATTAAATGTGCTAAAATGATTTACATACAAAAAAGTACCACTATCTATTTGATAGTGAAAATTTCTATTTAGTTGCTCAAAAGGTTTTTTAACATATTTAGATTCAAATGCAAGTCTTCCTCTATTACATGGAGGAATAACATATAAGTTTAGTATTAAAGTAAATACAAAAATGATAAATGATGTTACAAAATATGGCCAAAGCATTCTTTTGAAACTTATCCCCCCGGCAAGAATTGCAATTATCTCTGAGTTACCCGCAAGTTTAGAGGTAAAAAAGATAACTGTAATAAACACAAACATAGGGCTGAACATATTTATAAAATATGGGATAAAGTTTGCGTAATATTTAAAAATAATCTCAGAAAGAGGGGCTTTCTTATCTACAAAATCATCTATTTTTTCGCTTATATCAAAAATTATAACAATACCAATGATGAGCAAGATAGCAACGAGATAAGTACCTATAAATTTTCTTATTATATACTTGTCTATTGTTGTTATTTGTGGCTTAAAATCGTTTATCCACTTCTTTATTTTTTCTACATCAAAAGTCATTATATTTCTTATCGCGATAAAATTATTGAATTTTTCTTGAAACTTTTTTAACAACCTCTTCTTTCCATTGATAAAAATCACCTTGTAAAATATGTTCTCTTGCTTTTGTAACTAAATCTAAATAAAAGGCGAGGTTGTGGTAGCTTGCAATCTCTGCCCCCAACATCTCTCCCGCTATAAATAAGTGCCTTAAATAAGATTTTGAATATGTGCAATCTACAAAGGATGTGCCATTAGGGTCTAAAAGAGAAAAGTCATCTGCCCAACATTTGTTCTTGATATTTATCGTCCCCTCCCATGTAAACAACATTCCATTTCTACCATTTCTGGTTGGCATAACACAATCAAACATATCTACCCCTTTTGCAATACCTTCTAAAATGTTTGCGGGTGTCCCTACCCCCATCAAATAGTGGGGTTTATCTTGTGGAAGAAGTGGTGCAAGGGTATCTAACATTTCATACATTTTTTCTGTTGGTTCACCAACCGAAAGCCCTCCAATTGCTACACCGTCCATCTCTTTTTCTCCAATTATTTCTGCTGCAATCTTTCTAAGTTCGGGGTAAACGCACCCTTGTATAATAGGGAAGAAAAATTGTTTATAGCCATATAGAGGCTGTGTCTCCTTAAATCTTTTTATACATCTGTCTAACCATCTATGTGTTCTCTCCATAGATTTTTTGGCATAGTTGTAATCTGCTGTCCCGGGGGTACATTCATCTAATGCCATAATAATATCTGCCCCAATTGCCCTCTGGACATCTACATTGTTTTCTGGTGTAAAAATATGTTTAGAACCATCTATATGAGAACGAAAAGTACAACCTTCTTCTGTTATTTTTCTGTTTGTAGATAGAGAAAATACTTGGAATCCACCACTATCTGTAAGAATAGGTTTGTCCCAGTTTATAAAATTGTGTAATCCCTTTACTTTGTTTATTAACTGCGAACCGGGTCTTAGGTAGAGGTGATATGTGTTCCCTAAAATAATCTGCGCTTTAGTATCATTTTTTAAATCTCTGTGGAATACACCTTTAACAGAACCAATTGTACCTACAGGCATAAAAATTGGTGTATGAATATCCCCATGCTCTGTGTGCAAAACACCCGCCCTTGCAAAGCTCAAATTATCCCTTTTTTCTATATCAAAAACCATGGGGGCAAAAGTACTAAGAATTTGTAAAAGAACAAGCAAGAGAGAGTATTTTGTTTTTCTTACTTTTTACAAACAAATATCATAATCTTGATATAGTCTAACCAACCTTAAATTTAAGGTTTATATTACGAAGTTTTGACATAGAATAATATTACTATATTTGTAGAGGTAATGAAAAAAATACAATTGAAAATAGGGGCTTTGTCTCTCTCTATTGGCAGAGGGGTGTCAAGTTATTTTTTCTTTTATCCCGAAAGAGGTGGGAAGTGTATCAAGATAAAGTTAGATCCGGCTAATATCAATGCACTTATTTCCAATTTGTCATATAGAAAAGGGGTGCCAACTATTCAGATGGTATTTAGTTCTGTCTTAAAGAATTATAGTATATCTTTAGAGGAGGCGAATTTAATTGCTATCGGGAGAGGTAAATCACTTACTTTTAATATTGAATTATTGTTCGTTCCAAAACATTCTGCAGTAAAAGATAAGTTTAGGACTATTGCCTCCTTTGGAGATGGTATGGCACTTGTAAAATTGTTTGGGATTCCATTATACATTGATAAAGAGACTTTTAATAAATATGCCATAGAGAGTATAGATACCAAGGAGTATTTAAAATTTAAACTACAAAAAGCAGAAGAGGCAGAAGATTTTGAGACTGCAGAAAAAATAGTAGAGGCTCTTCAATTTTATTTAAAGAAAAAAGGTAAGTAGCTAAAAGATAGGTGTTATCAAGCTGGTTAGAAAATATTTTAAAAAGAATATAAAAGTAATATAACATATCAAAAATGAAAAATCAACAAAGAAACAGCAACTTTAGAATTGGGTTTATGGGGCCCAAATTTTTAAAAATAGCCTTAACTATTATCGCGATAGGTTTTATTTGTGGAGTTGTTAATGCATTCCAAAAAAATCAAGATGTTCCAAAAGAAGAGGTGGTAGAAACGGTTGTTGTAGATGGAGGACAATTAGACCAAATTAGTAGTACTCAATTAGAAGAGGAAGAGTTATCTAAAGAGGAGGCTCTTCAGAAAAGGAAGAAAATGTTTTCTCTAATCTTGCAAGAGAAACAGATGGTATTCAGTTTTGGTTCTATAGCAAGGGGAGTTTTTGGAATTTTAGTTATTCTGTTTATTGCGTGGTTATTCTCAGCAGATAGAAAGAGAATAAATTGGAGAACAGTAGGTATGGCTTTACTGCTCCAATTTATAATTGCTTTTTCTGTGTTGATGTTTCCCGCAGTACAAAAATTCTTTGAAATTTTTGGAAAATGTTTTGTTTCTATATTAGATTGGACTAAAGCAGGTTCCGACTTTTTATTTGGTCCTTTAGTAGATACAAATGCCGTTGGTTATATTTTTGTGTTCCAAATATTACCTACTATTGTATTCTTCTCAGCATTAACAAGTCTGTTCTTCTATTTGGGAATATTGCAAAAGATTGTTTGGGTAATGGGTTGGGTAATGACAAAGCTAATGAGAATATCTGGTGCAGAGTCTCTTTCTTGTGCAGGTAATGTTTTCTTAGGGCAGACAGAGGCTCCACTAATGGTTAAAGAATATATTCCAAATATGACACGAAGTGAGTTGATGCTCATTATGGTTTCTGGTATGGCAACAATGAGTGGTGGAGTATTAGCTGCTTATATATCTATGCTTGGTTGTGGAGATCCTCTGATGACAGTAGAGTTTGCTAAACACTTACTTTCCGCTTCGGTGATGGCAGCTCCCGGGGCAATTGCTATGGCAAAAATACTTAAGCCAGAGACAGAAAAAATTAGTGAGACAGTGGAGGTTTCTAAAGAAAAACTTGGAGATAATATATTAGATTCTGTATCAATAGGTACAACTCAAGGTCTTAAACTTGCGGCTAATGTTGGGGCTATGTTATTGGTTTTTTATGCCTTAATAGCTGGGGTTAATTATATATTAAACATAATCAGTTTCCCTGCAATAGATAGATGGATTGCTGAGGTATCGGGAGGGAGATACACAGATCTTAATTTAGAGTGTATTTTGTCTTATCTATTTACCCCTGTAATTTGGTTGATTGGAGTACCTTCTCAGGATATAAGTTATGTGGCACGATTGCTTGGAGAAAAATTGATATTGACAGAGTTTATAGGTTATGGTTCTTTGACAGAGATGTTGCAAAATTCTATCTTCTCATCACCTAAATCTATAATAATGGCAACCTATGTGTTGTGTGGATTTGCCAATTTTGCCTCTATTGGAATTATTATTGGTGGAGTAGGTGGAATGGCACCAAGTAAGCAATCTATACTTGGAGAGTATGGATTAAGGGCATTGTTGGGGGCTGCTTTAGTTGCACTTATTTCAGCAGCAATGGTGGGTATGTTCTTGGCTTAATAAGATTTCTTAAAATTAAAAAGGAAAATATAGCAGAGCCTTTGCGCTATGAGAAAATTCTAATTTAGCGTAAGGCTTTGTTATTTTGTTTAATGTGGCTTTCCACCATAAATCCCAGACAACATTTTCTGTTTGATATTCAAGTCCTTGAGAGGTAATTTTAAGAGAATTATCAAAGGCAAAAATAGAAAGACTTCTCCCCTGCATATTACAAATTTGTGTAGTATTTATTATCGGGATAAAAATACCATAATCTGTAATTGTAGAAATTTTAACATTTAATCTACGGGCAACCTTTAGATAATCTGCAAGAAGTGAGATATTTCCTATAGTATGGTCTTCTCTTTTTCCGGTTGCTCCTATAATAGTAATTTGGTGGCAATCAGGTGTTTTTGGATTGTTAAGATAATCTGCAATATCTAAGATGTCCTCTTGTTTTTTCTCTATATTAAGATTTTGTTTTTCTTCTAACAATGAAATAGCAAAATTGAAAGCTTTTGTTTGATCATTAGTCTCTTGGTCGGGGTTGTAGATTATTATATCTGAATATTTTTTCTTTTCTTGCTCAGATAGAGTATCTATGTCTCCAACAATATAATTGGCAGTAAATCCGTTTTTTGCGAGGGTAGTCATAGCACCATCGCAAGCTATGATAATGTCGCTATTTTTTAATTTCTCTAAAGGTTGGGGAGATGATGGAAAATCACCATCGCAAAGAATAACAATATGTTTATAATTTTTTGCCATTTAGGTTAATATCAAAACAATTTAATGAATAACAACTAATTAGATAGAGTCGCAAAGTGATATTTTTCTATATCTCTAAAACCTCTTAAAAAATCTTGGGCAGTCATTCTTTTTTTTCCGGCAAGTTGTAATTGGCTAATCTCTATCCAACCATTAGAACACATTACTAAAAATTTTGAATCTTCTATTTTTATCTCTCCACATTCATGATTGTTTGTAAAATGCAGGTTATTAGATGAGTGTAAATTTTTATCATCTAATTCAGTCATGAAAATTTTTACATCTATAGACTCTTCGTTTGGGTTCGTTTGATGATTCTCTTTCTTGCACAACTTAGCAATACAACCGGGATAAGATAATCCCCTAACTTGAGCATCTATCTCCTCTGCCATTTTTCTCCAGTCAATAGTGCATGTATCGCGATTGATTTTTGGAGCTTTAAGACAGATACTATCATCTTTTATATCAAGTTCTTTTAAAATGTCGCCTTGCCTTTTGGTAACCACCTTTTCTTCTAAAATATTCTCTATGGTTTTAATAACTACTTTTGCCCCGATTTGCATAAGTTTTTCATAAAGGGTGTTTATCGTCTCTCTTTTGTGAAGAGAAATTTTTTCCTGAAGGATAATCTCTCCGGTATCTATCTCTTTATCTAAGAAGAAAGTTGTTACTCCGCTCTCTTTTTCTCTGTTTATTATTGCCCAATTTATTGGGGCAGCACCTCTGTATTTAGGGAGAAGAGAGGCGTGAAGATTAAATGTTCCCAGCTTTGGCATCTGCCAGACACATTCAGGTAACATTCTAAATGCCACTACAATAAAAAGGTCTGCATTAAGCTCTGATAGCTCTTTAAGAAAAAGTTCATCTCTTAATTTTTCTGGTTGGAGAATTGGGATAGAATTACCCTCTTTGTTATTTTGATTATAATCTAAAACAAATCTCTTAACATCGCTTTGGGCAAGTTGAAGCCCTCTCCCTTTTGGCTTATCGGGAACGGTTACAACACCAACTACATTATAGTTATTCTCTAAAATTGTTTTCAAGGGGGCAACTGCAAATTCTGGTGTCCCCATATAGACTATTCTTAAATTGTTTTTGTCTCTCATTTTCTCCTTAGATAGTTACCTTCAAACACTATTTAGTTGTCTCTCTTTCTCGCCATCTTTTATTCTCTTCCTCTATCTCGATACTCTCTTTTCTTGCTTGTGCTTTTAATTTATCTCTCTGTTTTTTACTAAAGATTTTTGCAAAGAAATTTTTAATGTTTTTAAAGAAAATCTCTAAATCAAAAATGGTTGAATCTTTGGTAGATTTCCAAGTGAGGAATGCTCCAATAGGGGCGAGAACAAAGGTAGAGATAAATGTCCCCACAAAAGGTGAAACAGCGCCATCGTTCGCTAATTTTTTACCGCTAATATCTATAACCCAGTATAAAACGAAGAATAATATAGAAATAATCACCGGGGTTCCAAGTCCCCCTTTTTTTACAATGGCACCAATTGGAGCTCCGATAAAAAAGAAAATAAGACAAGCTAATGAAATGGTAAATTTTCTATAACTTTCTATTATTGCTCTTCTTAAAGGATATGCTACTTGATAAACTAAAGCGTCGTTATATTTTGCATTATTTGTTTCATTGCCAAGAGCCTCTACTGCTTGCTTATAGGCATTGACTTTATCTTCATGGCTTCTCCATTTAAATAAAATAGATTTATCTATGCTCTTTTTAAACCCTTTGTTCATAGAGGTATCCAATTGATTAGAATGCCATATTGCCTCTCCAAGAACAGATTTTCTTGTAGAGCTGTTCAAGGTATTGTTATGCTCTTTAGAAAGTGAATCTCTATCTACTTTAAGTTGTGATAAATTTTTTGCCATGACCTCGTCACCATATCTCGATTTATCACTCTGAGTAAAGGCATAGTTTTTTAAAGGTAGTGTAATCTGTTGATACTTAAATGCAACCTTTTGTAGAGTTAAAGAGGTATCTTGAAAATTTATTTTATTATCCTCGTGATAATTGATACCATTATGAAGTGTTATAACCAATCCTTGTTTATCTTCTGTTAAAGAGAATCTTCCGGAGTCTGCAACTGTTAGGTCTGTATTTGCATTATGTTTAGTGTGGTCATAAATCATAATGGAATGCATTAGATTGTTTTTATCTCTTGACCCAACTCTAATTATGTAGCCATCAATACCATCGTAAAATATCCCCACCGGAATTTTAATCTCCTCTTTTGTCCTCCCGATGTCTTCTCTCAAAGTGTATATTTTATTCCATGCTATCGGGATTAAATTGTTGGCGGCAAAAAAAGAACCAATAACAATTATTATCGCGATATAAGAGATAGGTCTTAAAATTCTTGGTAATGAGATACCTGCAGCTCTCATAGAGAGAAGTTCACTGTTCTCTCCTAAGTTTCCCATTGTCATAATAGATGCCAATAGGGTTGCTAAAGGGAGAGCTAAAGGTAAAAGGGTACAAGCACCCCAGCCAACAAACTGAAAGATAACTTTTAGACTAAGTCCCTTGCCCACAAGTTCATCAATGTACAGCCATAAAAACTGCATCATTAAAATAAAAATGACAATAGCAAAGGTCATAATAAAAGGACCGAGGTAAGACTTAAACATATATAAATCTAAGGTCTTAACTCCTATCCTTTTGAAGAAATTGTTTACTCTCTCCTCAATTCTTAGTCTATGTATCTTTTCAATAAAGTTAGACATATAAATTTTATAAAACTATTTAGAGATAATCTCTTTTACCTTTTCTATCGCTTGCTCTATCCCATC
>CAMNNS010000036.1 GCA_946545765.1 uncultured Bacteroidales bacterium
ATTCGTAAAAGATTATAGAGATTACATTTACTATCCTACAGAAGGTTATTATTTAGAGCTAAACACTAATTTAGAAGAGAGTAATAAGTTTAAATTTATCTATTATAATGCTAAGATAGATTTACAATACTATAAAAAGTTATCAAACAGATGGTTCTTTGGGAGTTCTTTAAAAATTGCTACCTCTTTTAAAAATAACAAAGCTTATATAAAAGATAACGCTATAGGATACGGTAATATCAATATTACTGGGTATGAGCTATATGTAATGGACGGACAACACTATATAACTTTTAATAACCATATTAAATTTAATATCCTTCCAAAAAAAATTGTTCATCTTAATTTTATTAAAGGCTGGAGAAGATTTAATAAACCATTTTTCTCTATATATGCCAAATTTCTCTACGATGTAGGATATGTGATACAGAAAGAGAAAAGTTTAGCTAAATTAAACAATAATACCTACAGTAATAAATTTTTATTTGGATACGGTGTAAGTTTAGATATTCTAACATATTACGACATTATTCTTAATTATGGTTACTCTATAAATAATAAAGGGAAAGGGAATTTTGTCTTTGGTTTTAGAGTGCCGATTTCATAATTTTTTCAACAATTACACTACATTTTAAAAGGTGGCACAAAGATTGACTTTATAACTAACCAGCTATAAAAATCTATTTTTATGCCTTATTAGCATAATAAAAAGGAGTATAATGACAATTTGACATAATAAGGAGAGATATATGAGTTTTAATTTTAACGACGATAATTTGTTCTATCCTACCAAAGGAATTGAAGGGGGAGATATTAGTATGGTTCCGGTTATGAGTATAGAAAAAAACAGTAAATTAGATAAGGTAGAAGTTCCTGTCGTTCTGCCACTTTTAATATTAAGAGATTCGGTCCTTTTCCCAGGAACAATTCTCCCTGTAACCATAGGGAGAGAGAAATCACTGAAACTAATAAATACAATGGAAAAGAGAGGGGGAATTATAGGAACTGTTACTCAACATAATCCCGATAAAGAAGAGATTGAAGAGGATTTCCATAAGATAGGAACATCGGCAAAAATACTAAAACTGATAGAGATGCCTGATGGTACTATCACAGCTGTTCTACAGGGAATTAGGAGATTTAAAGTAATAGAACTTATTTCTACTGTTCCCTATCATATCGCGACAATAAAAGAATTAAGAGACATTATTCCTGATAAACAAAATAGAGACATAATAGCTCTTGAAGGCTCTATTAAAGATACTGCAAGGACACTTATCAAACAATCTAATAATTTTCCTCAAGAGGCAGAATTTGCAATCAGGAATATAGATTCATTTGAGTTTCTTGTCAATTTTATAGGTATGAATTTAGATAGAGAGTATCTAAAAGAAAAGGTAGAGATGATTAAAAAAGATGATGTTGCCGAGAGGGGTTATATTTTACTAACATGCCTTAACAAACAACTTGAATTACAGAAGATTAAAAACGATATTCAACAAAAGGTAAAGAGTGAGATGGATCAGCAACAGAGAGAGTATTACCTGAATAATCAACTGAAAACTATACAAGAAGAATTGGGGATGAATGGTGCCCCTAAAGATATTATAGATCTAAAAGAGAAAGCACTCAACAAGAAATGGCCAAAACATGCTAAAGAAGCTTTTGAAAAGGGTATCGAGAAGTTAGAAAAAATGAATCCTAATACTCCCGATTACAATGTTGATTTAAACTATTTAGAATTTATGGTAAGCCTTCCTTGGGAGACTTACACAGAGGACAATCTTGATCTTAAACATGCTCAGAAAGTTCTTGATGATGACCATTTTGGATTGGAGAAAATAAAAGAGAGAATTATTGAATACCTTGCAGTTCTTAAACTTAAAAAAGGGTTAAAATCCCCTATTATTTGCTTATGGGGCCCTCCGGGGACAGGTAAAACTTCTCTTGGGAAGTCTATTGCAAAAGCTTTAGGGAGAAATTACCAAAGAATTTCGTTAGGTGGACTACACGACGAAGCAGAGATCAGAGGACACAGAAAAACCTATATAGGGGCAATGGCAGGGAGAATTATGCAATCTATAAATAGAGCAGGAAGTTCTAACCCAGTAATAGTTTTAGATGAAATAGACAAAGTGGTTGCAAATGGTCATGGAGACCCTTCTTCTGCACTATTAGAGGTGCTTGATCCTGAACAAAATACAGCTTTTCACGACAACTACTTAGACATTGATTACGACCTATCCAATGTTCTATTTATTACAACTGCAAACAATATCGGGACAATACAGCCTGCATTAAGAGACAGGATGGAAATGATTGAATTAAGTGGTTACTTGGCTGAGGAAAAATATCATATTGCAAAAGACCATTTAGTTAAAAAACAGGTTGAAGCGCATGGCTTAAAAGAAGAAAACCTTTTATTTGATGATGGAGCAATTGAAGAGATAATAAATGAATATACAAGAGAAAGTGGTGTAAGACAATTAGATAAACAAATTGCCAAAATAGCCAGAAAAATTGCAATGAAGGTTGCAATGGAGGAAAACACAAAAGAAAAAATATCTGTAAAAGATGTCAAAGAGATTTTAGGCTTACCAACTAATAGTCACGATTTGCAAAAAGATAATGAATTCCCTGGGGTTGTAACTGGGTTAGCTTGGACAGAGGTTGGTGGAGAGATTCTGTTTGTTGAATGTAGCCGTAGTGAAGGAAAAGGAAATCTCTCTACTACTGGTAATTTAGGAGATGTAATGAAAGAATCTGCTACAATAGCATATCAGTACTTAAAAGCAAATCCACAACTTATAGGGACAACATCTGAAGAACTTTCTAAATACGACCTACATATTCATGTACCAGAGGGAGCTATCCCAAAAGATGGGCCTTCTGCAGGTATAACTATGGTAAGTGCAATGGCCTCTGCTCTTAAAAATAAAAAAGTTAAAAGTAAAATCGCGATGACAGGTGAAATGACTTTAAGGGGTAAAGTTCTCCCTGTAGGTGGGATAAAAGAGAAAATTTTAGCTGCAAAAAGGGCAGGCGTTACAACTATTATTTTATCTAAAGAGAATGAAAAAGATATAAAGGACATTAAACCTATTTATATAGAGGGGCTTGATTTTAAGTATGTTAAAACAATGGAAGATGTTCTTAATTTTATTTTCTAATACAATATTAACTTATGGATGTAAAAATTCGACCCGAGTGGAAGAACTATCTAAAAGGAGAGTTTGAGAAAGAATATTTTAAAAATTTAGTTGATTTTTTACATAAAGAAAAAGAGGATGGTATAATAATATATCCTCCTGGTTCTCTGATTTTTAATGCTTTTGATTTAACCCCTTTCAATGATGTTAAAGTAGTTATTTTAGGGCAAGACCCCTATCATAATCCAGGGCAAGCTCATGGGCTGAGTTTTTCTGTACCAAGTGGAACAGCGATACCTCCATCACTAAAAAATATCTATAAAGAGATACAAGAAGATTTAAATATAACATTACAAAATAAAGATGGCAATTTAGTTGGTTGGGCAAAACAAGGTGTATTTCTTTTAAATGCAGTTTTATCTGTGAGGGCAAATTCACCTGCTAGTCATTCAAACAAAGGATGGGAAGAGTTTACAAATGCCGTAATTAACACATTATCAAACAATAAAGAACATCTTGTATTTATGTTATGGGGCAACTATGCAAGAGGTAAAAAAAATTTAATAGATCCATCTAAACACTTGATATTAGAGGCAGCCCATCCATCCCCTTTAGCACGTGGAGCATTTTTCGGATGTAAACATTTTTCAAAGTGTAATAATTACCTCGTAGAAAAGGGCATCTCGCCTATCAAATGGGAGCTCTAAATTTCATTTATCTGATAATTTTGTATTTTTACCAATCAATACTCATTTAACATAAAAAGTATGACTACTGCAATATTTCCGGGTTCTTTTGACCCATTTACACTTGGGCATTTAGATGTTTTAGAGTCTGCTCTTAAAATTTTTAATAAAGTTATAATTGCTGTTGGCTATAACAGTAAAAAGGGCAAAAATGGTTTTTTCTCTGTTGAGGATAGGGTTAAAATTGTGAAAGACGCCATAAAGCCATACGGTAAAAGAGTTGATGTATGTTCATATAAAGAACTCACAATTGAACTCTGTAAAAAGCTGAATGTCAAATTTATTGTAAGAGGATTAAGGACCACTACCGATTTTGAATTGGAAGGAGTTATTGCACAAGCAAACAGAGTTTTAGATCCAAGTGTAGTAACAGTTTATGTTCAAGCGAGCCATGAATACTCGTTTATATCATCTACAGTTGTGCGAGATGTTATTATTCATAATGGAGATGCAACCCCTTTTATGCCTAAAGGTGTTAATATTAAGAAGTATTTAAAGAAATAAAAATGAGAGTTAAACTTCATAGTAAATCTAAATTCATCTTTTCTTTACTCTTTTTTATCGCTATACACACAGTTTCTGTATCGCAAAACAAAAACAATCTAAAATCAGATATAAAAGGGAGATATAAAATAGAAATTTCACTTACCCCAAAAATCAACGGAAAAGAAATTAAAGGGGGAGAGAAAATCTACCTGATTAAAGAAAAATGGGGGCAATCAAATAATAATAAGAGTATTATAGACTCTGCGATAATAAACAATAAAAGAGAAGCATTATTTGATGGAGAGGTTTACTCTTTATATGAAGCAATTCAAAAGGGGAGATTTGAAAATATAGAGGATAAATTCACTGCAGGTTGCTATAAAATAAAATTAGGGAGTTATTATCTCTTTAATTTTATGTTTTCCAATATAGATGGAGGGAATTTTAAAGAAAAATTTATCGCGATACAATCTCCATCAAACTATATACAGTATTACAAAAGAATCACCCCTAAGAAAGATAAGTATGGTGCTGAGAATGAACTTTATATTAGCTATCAAAATATTAAGAACTTACTTTCGGCAAGTTACTATGTAAGAGATAAGAATGCAATACAAGAGATAGAAAAAGAGATTAAAAGAATAGGTTTAGACTCCATCGGGAGAATAGATAAAACTCTAACATTCAGGGCAGAAAAAGAAATTCCAAATTCATTGTTCTACATTTTGCAAAAGGTAGAAAATCAAAAAAACAATTATCATCTACTAACAGATGACAGAATTATCTTTACAAAATTTGGCGAAGATTTGTTTGAGAGATACTTGAAAGAAATAGAACTTCTACCAACAGAAACTGCTATCAATGAACTACATAAACTATTAGATAATAAACTATTAACTTTACAAAAACTCAAATCTGAAATGGTGCAGAAGAGTTTTACAAAGTTTAGCAACTCGCAAGTAATGGGGAGAGATATAATAGCGGTAGATATAGCTCAAAACTATATTTTGAATAAAAAAGTAGCAGTTTCAGAAAAAACATTCCATGAAGCGAACTTTTTCACAACCCTCAATAAGGAGAATTTAATTGGAATGACAGCCCCTCAAATAGAACTTAAACAACTTAATGGGGAGAGGATAAATCATAATGATTACTACGGGGAATATACAATATTATACTTCTACACAGATGATTGTTCTTATTGTAAAACAGAAACTCCAAAGCTTATAAATTTCTTAGATCATTACACCTACACACCTATAAATCTTATTACCATTTACATGGGAGATAGTGCAGAAAAATGCGAAAATTATATAAAAGAGAATTTTAATACTATAAATCCATTCGTTAATAGGATAGATGTTATAGATCTTGAAAAAGATAGCGATATATATACCAACTATGGAATAATAACCACCCCCACAATCTATCTATTAAATCCCAACTCCACCATTTTAGGTAAAAAGATAAAAACAGACGAACTTAAAGAAATTCTTGAAAATGAGGAGATTAGTAGAAAAAAATTACATAACTACTTTAAACGTGCCTTTACAAATACTACAGTAAAAGAGCAACAAATAATTATAGATACACTCGCCAAAAGTTCTATAGGGGATTTTTACTATGAGATTATTAGTGAACTATATAAATTCTTAATCTCACAGAATGATTATAACAATCAGTTAGGAGCGGTCTATTTAGGGGAAAAATATATCTGCCCAAATAGTCAAGAATGGAAAAATAAAAAGTTTGCAAAAAGGGTGTGTGAAGCGGTTAAGATGTTTAATCTTAACAAATTAGGAGAAAAAGCAAATAATATAAATCTACATACAATTGCAGGGCAAACAAAGGATTTAATATCAAAAGAGAATAAGTATCAAATTTTATTTTTCTTCACTCCCGATTGTGGTATATGCAATGAAGCTACAACTAAACTTAAAAAGCTATATTCTAAATATAAGAAAAATGTGGTATTTACAAGTATCTATACAAAAAATAATATCGCTGAGTTTAAAAAGTATGTTATAAAAAATAAAATAGTCTGGGATGTTTTATATGAGAAAGATGAAGAAAATAGACTACATCAAGTATATGATATTCAGAATGTTCCTGCGATTTATTTACTAAATAAAGATAAGATTGTTGTTGCAAAAGATATAACTATAGAGGATTTAGAGATAGTGCTGAAAGAGCATATTAAAAAATAGATAATATATGTTAAGTGGCAAGTATCTACTGTTTTATAAAGAGCTTTTGAGTGTTATTCCAAAAGGTCAAATGTTCCACGACCCTTTAACAACACTTGCTTTTGGTACCGATGCCTCATTTTACAGGCTAACTCCCAAATTGGTGATAAGAGCAACTTGTACAGAGCATGTAAAAAAGATAATAACTACTGCTAATCAGATGAATATAAGTATAACATTTAGAGCAGCAGGTACATCTCTAAGTGGTCAAGCTATTAGCGATTCTGTATTAGTCATTGTATCTCACGGATTTAACAAATACCATATATCAGAAAACGGGAACAGAATAAAATTAGAACCTGGTATTAGAGGGGCTTACGCAAATAGATACCTTGCCAAATATGGGAAGAAAATAGGACCCGACCCGGCATCTATAGATTCTGCTATGATAGGTGGAATTGCTGCAAACAATGCGAGTGGGATGTGCTGTGGAACAAGTCAAAATTCTTATAAAACAATTGCAGAGATAAGTATTATACTTGCAGATGGAACATCCTTAGATAGTGCCGATTACAAAAGTGTCGCAGCCTTTAAAAATACTCATAAAGACCTACTTGAACAAATCGAGATTTTATCAAAGCAGACAAAAGAAAATCAAATTTTAAGAGAGAGAATTGAACGCAAATACAAAATAAAAAACACTACAGGGTATAGTTTAAATGCCTTAATAGATTTTTCAGATCCAATAGAAATTATCAAACACCTAATGATAGGCTCTGAAGGGACATTAGCCTTTATACAAAATATAACATACAATACAGTTGATGATTTCAAGAACAAAGCACTTTCTCTTGCAATTTTTCCAACTATCAAAGAAGCTTGTTCTGCCGTACAAATACTTAAAAATCAAAGAGTATCAGCAGTAGAACTAATCGATAGAGCATCTATCAGATCTGTAGAAAATGTTAATGGAGTACCTGATTTTTTAAAGAAACTGCCCAACGAGACTTGCGGATTGCTTATAGAGATAAGAGAGGAAAAAGAAGAATTATTGGATAAATCTATCGAGATAATTACAAATGCCTTAAAAGAATTTAAGACCATATTTCCAATAGAATTTACAAAAGATAACAAAGAACAAGCAATCTTATGGAAAGTTAGAAAAGAGGCACTTCCAACAATTGCAGGTATGAGAAATCCTGGAACGACAGCAATTATAGAAGATGTTTGCTTCCCTATTGAAAGATTAGCTGAAGCTGTAACAGAATTGAGAGATATTTTTGATAAAGATGGCTATCCCGATGCGGTAATTTTTGGACACGCTTTAGCAGGAAATCTCCATTTTATGTTTAATCAAGAGTTTGGCAGTAAAGAGGAGGTTAGCAAATATGCAAAACTGATGGATGATGTTGCAGATATGGTTGTTAATAAGTATGATGGTTCGTTAAAAGCAGAACATGGGACGGGGAGAAATATGGCTCCTTATGTAGAAAAAGAGTGGGGTGAACAAGCATACTCGTTAATGAAAAGGATAAAAGAGATATTTGACCCTAAAGGTATTTTGAATCCTGGTGTTATACTCAATGATGATAAAAATGCACATATCAGCAACTTAAAACCTATTCCAAAAATATCTGAATCTATAGATAAGTGCATGGAGTGTGGTTTCTGCGAAAGAAGCTGTGTGACAGAGGGTTTAACACTTTCTCCGCGACAACGAGTTGTTGCATTTAGAGAGATTAAAAGATTGGAAAAAAATAGAGAGGAAGCTCACCTCCTTGCACAGTTGAAAAGCAAATACTCATACTTCGGAGAAAGGAGTTGTGCAACAGACAGTCTATGTGCGACAGCTTGTCCTGTAAAGATTGATAATGGGAAGATAACAAAAGAAATACGCTATCATAATCACTCTCAATTTGGAGAGAATTGTGCCGTTTTTATAGCAAAACATATAAACATTTTAATGTGGTGGCTAAGAACTTCTCTTAATCTTGTCCATTTTATGAGAAATCTATTAGGAAAGAAAATTTTTGGAACCATTGTAAATTTTACAAGAAAGATTAGTGGAGGAATTATACCTGCATGGAATGAGCATTATCCTAAGGGAGCAAGAAAAATTGCAAAAGCACAATTATCTGAGGATAAAAACAGTATTAGCTCAAAGTCAGATAGAAAAGTTATATATTTTCCATCATGTTTAACAAGGAGTTTAGGTAAATCTAAAGAGGTCAAAGAGGCTCTCGATTTAACAAATCTAACAGAGAAGTTGATTAAGAAAGCAGGTTATCAAATTGTATATCCTAAAGATTTAAAACATTTATGTTGTGGTATGGCATTCTCAAGCAAAGGTTATTTAAAAGCATCTAAAATGCTAAATGACAACCTATTTGAAGCTCTAAACGAGGTTTCTGAGGGTGGAAAATACCCTATTCTGTGCGATATGTCTCCTTGTTTATATACAATGAAAAATAATTTTGGAGATTTATTACCTCTGTATGAACCGGCAGAGTTTGCTCAAAAATTTTTAATACCTAATCTGAATATCAAAAAGATAGATAGAGAGGTGGCGATATGGGCAGTCTGCTCTTCCAAAAAAATGGGTGTAGATAATATTATAACAGAGGTGGCAAAAGCTTGTACAACAAAAGTCAAAATCTTAGATGGTAATTGTTGTGGTTTTGCGGGCGATAAAGGATTTTTTGATCCAAAAATAAATGATTGGGGATTAAGAGAACTTAAAAAACAAATAGGAGATTGTAAAGAGGGTTACGCAACATCACGAACCTGCGAAATAGGACTATCTAAAAATAGTGGAATTCCGTTCAAGAATTTATTATACCTATTAGACGAAGTATCTAATTAATAAATAATTACCTACCAATACCATAATATTTATACCCTAACGCTAAAAGCTCCTCAGGGTTATATATATCTCTACCATCTACAATAACATTCCCCTTCATCGCACCTTTAATCCGATGCCAATCGGGCACTCTGAACTCTTTCCATTCTGTTACCAAAGCAATAGCATCTGCACCATTTACAGCATCATACAAATCTTTGGCATAATAAATTTTATCTTGCAAATAGTGTTTTTTACTTTCACTCATCGCGATAGGATCAAATGCCCTAATTATAGCTCCTGCTTTTAGTAAAAGTTCTGCTGTAATTACAGAGGGGGCCTCTCTCATATCATCAGTTTCTGGCTTAAAAGCTAACCCCAATAAAGCGACCACTCTACCTTTTAAATCTCCACTAAAAGCTAATTTAAGTTTTTCAAAAACAATTTTTTTCTGCTCATTATTAACATCTTCTACTGCCTTTATTATCTTCATCTCATAACCATTCTCCAAGCCTGTTTTTATAAGAGCTTTTACATCTTTAGGAAAACAAGAACCACCATATCCACACCCAGGGTAAAGAAATTTACTACCGATTCTTGAATCTGAAGCAATCCCTGCTCTAACTTTTTCTATGTTCGCCCCTGTAATTTCACATAACCTTGCCATCTCATTCATAAAACTTATCCTTGTTGCGAGCATTGAGTTTGCAGCATATTTAGTCATCTCTGCACTCGTAATATCCATAAAGATTATCCTATAATTTGATAGTTGAAAAGGTCTGTATATCTTCTCCATAATTTGCCTACCCTTTTCAGATTCAACCCCAACCACTACCCTATCGGGAGACATAAAATCTTTAATTGCCGCCCCTTCCTTTAAAAATTCGGGATTAGATGCAACCTCAAATGGTATATCTTCTCCCCTCTTTTCAAGCTCTTCAAGAATAGTCTTCTTAACTTTTAAAGATGTACCAACAGGGACAGTACTTTTTGTAACTATAAGAGTATATTTTTTAATATTTTCTCCAAACTCTTTAGCAACATTTAGAACATATTGTAAATCTGCACTTCCATCTTCTCTTTGGGGTGTACCTACTGCTATAAAAACAACATCTTGAGTCTCTAAACACCCTTTCAAAGAGGTAGTAAAATGAAGTCGGCCGTTAGAAAGATTATTTTTGACAAGCTCTTCTAAACCTGGCTCATAAATAGGTATTACCCCCTTATTAAGATTCTCTATTTTTCTCCTATCTATATCTATGCAAGTAACATTTATACCCATCTGCGAAAAGCAAGCCCCTGTTACTAAACCAACATAACCTGTTCCTACAATTGCAATATTCATATTTTATAAATTTTTGTACTTATGAAATAATAGTGCAAATATAATTTAAATATTTACCCCATAAGACTATTTTAAGTAGAAATAAAACAGGAAATATTATCCTAAATAATTGTAACTAAAACGGCAAAAAAATATAAAAATTTTAATAATAAATATGTTTTACTTATAACTTTTAAGAAAGTTTTGGAAATTAAAATCATTTTTGTATATTCACAAAATCATATTAGAAATAAACAACAATTAAATAATATTATGGCAGGAACTAAAAAATTACTACTTGGGGACGAAGCACTTGCTTTGGCGGCTTTGAATGCTGGTTTAACAGGTGTTTATGCTTATCCTGGCACCCCTTCAACAGAGATAACAGAATATATTCAACAACACCCTCTTACAAAGGAGCGTAACATACACTCTACATGGTGCTGCAATGAAAAAACAGCAATGGAGGCTGCATTAGGGGTATCATACTCGGGCAAAAGAGCTTTAGTTTGTATGAAACATGTTGGTATGAACGTTTGTGCAGATGCTTTTGTTAATTCAGGAATGACAGGTGCAAATGGTGGATTAGTTGTTGTAGCATGTGATGACCCATCTATGCACTCGTCTCAAAATGACCAAGATTCCAGATTCTATGCAGAATTTGCAATGATACCTTGCTTTGAACCTTCTTCTCAACAAGAGGCATATAATATGACCTCTATGGCTTATGATTTTTCTGAGAAATATCAAATTCCTGTTTTAATGAGATTAACTACAAGAATGGCACACTCAAGGGCAGTTGTAGAGATTTCAGATACCAGAGAAGAGAATAACATACATTTTCCCGAGAATCCTAAGCAATGGGTACTATTACCAGGGAACGCAAAGGTTAGAAATGAGCAACTTATAAAAGATTATTCTACCTTCGAGCAAGAGTCAAATAGTATGGGATTTAATAAATTTATAGAGGGTCCCGATTCTTCTATTGGTATTATTGCAAGTGGTATCGCCTATAACTATTTAATGGAGAATTTCCCTTCGGGTTTCCCTTATACAATTTTAAAGATAACACAATATCCTCTACCAAAACAGATGATTATATCATTAGCAAATAAATGCAAGAGGATAATTGTAATGGAAGAGGGGCAACCACTTATAGAACAAAAACTTAGAGGTATATTAACTACACCAATTAAAATAAGTGGAAGATTAGACGGTACACTTCCAAGGACAGGTGAATTAAATCCTGATTGTATAAGAAAAGCATTGGGTTTAGAGGAGAATAAATTGCATGAAAAATCTAATATCACTGTACCTCGTCCACCAGCACTATGTCAAGGGTGTGGTCATAGAGATTTTTACACCGCTTTAAATAATGTTCTTAAAAATTATCCTACCTCCAGAGTCTTTTCAGATATAGGATGTTATACTCTCGGATGGTTAGCACCTTTCCACGCTTTCCACACTTGTGTAGAGATGGGTGCCTCTTTAACAATGGCAATAGGAGCAGCCAATTCAGGTGTACATCCATCTAT
>CAMNNS010000037.1 GCA_946545765.1 uncultured Bacteroidales bacterium
TTATCGGGAGGGAGAATTGTACCTAAAATTTGTAATAAAGTGGTTTTACCCGCTCCACTTGCACCAACTATAGATAGAATCTCTTTATGTTCTGCAGAGAAGTTTAGTCCCTTTAAAACATTTTGTTCTCCGTAAGACTTATAGATATTTTTACATTCAATTATCATATTGCAAAGTTATCTTAATTTATAATTTATTCAACCATTATTTTTATAAAAAGAGAGATAGGGATTTATATAAAGAGTATGAAACAATGTCAGTTTTTTTTAACTTTGCACTTGTTAAAAGTATCTTAAATGGAATTACAAAGTCTAAAACAGAGATTTAATATAATAGGAGATGACCCCAAACTAAATCTTGCATTAGATGTAGCTGTGCAGGTAGCCCCTACAGATTTATCTGTGTTGATAACCGGGGAGAGTGGTGTTGGAAAAGAGGTGATACCACAAATTATACATCAATACAGTCCGCGTAAACATAATAGTTATATTGCGGTTAATTGTGGTGCTATTCCCGAGGGGACAATAGATTCAGAATTATTTGGGCATGAAAAAGGCTCTTTTACTGGGGCAACATCTACTCGAGAGGGGTATTTTGAGGTCGCAAATGGAGGTACAATTTTTTTAGATGAAGTTGCAGATCTACCACTTTCAACTCAAGTGAGATTACTTAGAGTTTTGCAAAGTGGAGAGTTTATAAAGGTTGGTTCATCTAAAGTGCAGAAGACAAATGTTAGGGTTGTTGCCGCCACAAATGTTAATATTCAGAATGCAATAAAAACAGGAAAGTTTAGAGAAGATTTATATTATAGATTAGCAACCATTCCAATTTCAATTCCCCCTTTAAGAGATAGAAAAGGAGATATTTATATGTTATTCAGGAAGTTTGCTGTAGATTTTTCTGATAAAAATAAGATTCCTGTAATCAGATTGACAAAAGAAGCACAGCTTAAACTTATCTCTTATCCTTGGCCAGGAAACATTAGGCAACTTAAAAGTATCGCTGAACAAATTTCGATTTTAGAGAGAGAAAGAGATATTACTCCCGAAATATTAGAAAAGTATTTACCAACAGAGACTATTGCAACCCTTCCTGTTTTAGCAAATGGGACGGATTATAATTTTATAAATGATAGCCAAATGCTTTATAAGATGATAGTTTCTCTAAAGCAAGAGATAGATTCTTTGAAAGAGGGAATCTCATCGGGAAAAATAATAACAAATATCCCGAGTGGAGTTGGAGTGGCTCAACAGGTATCAGTTAGAGAGATGAGAGATATTTCTGATATTAAGGAGAATGAGTATATTGTTGCAGAGCCTCACGATTTATCTTCTCACGATGAAGTTTTTTCTATTAAATCTCAAAATGAGGATTTAATAAAGAAGTGTTTAGAAAAAAACAGAGGCAACAGGCGTGCAACAGCCTTAGAATTAGGGATTTCTGAAAGAACACTATACAGAAAAATTAAACAATATAAACTTGATGAGTAGTAAGGAGTAAAAGATTATGAAAAAGAGCTTAGTTATAGGTAAAAAAAGTATATTTCTTTTGGCTATTATTACATTGGTGGTCTCTTGTGGAATCTACTCGTTTTCAGGGACATCTATTCAGCCCGATGTTTTTTCTATAACAGTAAGAAATATAGAGAATAGGGCAATGCAAGTCAATCCTACACTTGCAAATCAATTCACAATTGCTTTGCAAGAGAAATATAGAAGATTAACAAAATTACAGATGTTGCCCGAAGGTGGAGATTTAGAAGTCAGTGGGCAAATTACAAGTTATGAGGTGACTCCAACTGCAATCACCGCAGACGAAGTAGCTTCAATGAATAGGCTTACAATAGCTGTTAAGATAAAATTTGTAAATGTTAAGCACCCCGAGGATAATTTTGAAAAATCTTTCTCTGCTTATCAGGATTATGACTCTAACAACTCTTTAGATGCTGTGCAAGCAAGGCTTTGTGAGCAAATAGTAGAGACCCTTGTAGAGGATATTTTTAATGCAACAGTTGCAGATTGGAAATAAAATGGCAGATAATAATCTATACTCAGATTTAGAATCTTTAGATGTTATGGCATTAGAGGAGATTGTAAAAGAGAATCCTTGGTTCTCTTATGCAAGACACCTTTTGCTTATTAAATTAAAGGAGATTAGTGATGAGGTTTATCAGACACATTTAAGGAATTCTGCTGTATTTTTATCATCGCGATTAGCTTTATATAAAAGGATAAATCTTATTCATAAAGAGATTAAATCGGAGGAAGCTGAAACAGAAGAGAAAATAGTAAAAATTGCTTCCCCTAAGACAAAATATGTAGTGGTAGGCGGTGATTTTTTTCAAAAAGAAGATTTTGAGGAGCTTACAGATGAAGAGAATGTAGAGCTGCAACTAAAAGAGAGCCCGTTTTATCGTCCTGAACAAAAAAGAGATAATAGAGGTAAATTGGTTGAGAATAACTTTTATGATTCAGAGGGAAAGGTTAAATATGATGATTTGGTTTTTTATACAGAGACACTGGGGCATATTTATGCTCAACAAGGGTATTATGACCAAGCTATAGAGGTGTTTTCAAAACTAATTTTGTTATATCCACAAAAAAGTGCTTACTTTGCAACCCTAATTAAAGAGACAGAAAAGAATAAGGAGATTTAAGATATGTATTATTTTATTGTTACAATCATTGTAATAGCAAGCGTGTTAATTACATTTGCAGTACTTCTTCAGAATTCTAAAGGAGGAGGTTTGGCGGCTAATTTTGCAGCTGGTAATCAGACCTTTGGAGTAAGGCAAACAGCAGATCTTTTAGAAAAAGCAACATGGATTTTAGCTATAATTATAATAGCGTGTTCAATCTTTGCAACAACCGCGATTTCTTCTAAAAAGAGTGAACAAAAGGTTAATGTTCCAGAATTGAGCAAACAGTTAAACAAATCTGCTCAACCAGCCTTCCCGATAGAAACAACTACAAATCAGGAAGTTGAGCAAAATAACTAAGATTTAAAACTTGCTTGATAAAAAAATTGAGCAAGTTTTTTTAAAAAAATACTACTATGTATTGCATAGTATTAAAAAAAATATATATATTTGCAATGCAAAATACAAGGTTAAACAAAAGAAACAATAAATTTATAATATTATATGCCTATGAAACAGATTATTACAGCCGGCATCGGGAAAAAAAGTTTTTGTATAGAAACAGATGCATACGAAAATCTCAAAAATTATTTAGAGTATTTTAGAACAAAATCTTCTTTAGGGATCCAATCTCAACAGGTGATGGAAGATTTAGAGGAGAGAATAGCTGAGATTCTATTTTCTAAAATTGGAGAAGTTAGAAATGTTGTAGATGTTAAAATGGTAGATGAAATAACATCTCAATTGGGTATGCCCGATGGTTCTCCTTACAACAGATTGTACAATGAGTCTTCACAAAATAAAGAGTATTCAAATAACACTTCTAATTATGCCACTCCTGTTAAAAAAATTTATCGCGATAAAGATAACTCTACTATAGCTGGAGTTTGTAGCGGTATTGCCCTTTATGCAAATTTAGATCCTTTAATAATAAAGATAATATTCATTGTTCTTTTTATTTTAGGAATGTCAGGTATGCTCATTTATATTATACTTTGGATAGTAATACCTAAGGCGGTAACTCCTGCACAAAAGTGCGAACAAAGGGGTTGGCCAATTACAGCAGAAAACTTGTCTAAATTCACT
This sequence comes from uncultured Bacteroidales bacterium, assembly GCA_946545765.1. Classification (GTDB taxonomy): domain Bacteria; phylum Bacteroidota; class Bacteroidia; order Bacteroidales; family UBA932; genus Egerieousia. The sequence goes on from CAMNNS010000037.1 coordinate 3,725, forward strand.
AAATACAGATAATTATGGAAATATTGAATGAAGAAAATATAAAATCTCAAATGAGAAAAGGTGTTTTGGAATATTGTATTCTAAGTATCTTAAGAAAAGGAGACTCTTATGTCTCTCCACTAATTATGCAACTTAAACAAGCTAAGATGATTGTTGTAGAGGGAACGTTATATCCTTTATTAGCAAGGCAGAAAAATCAAGGACTTCTTTCATATAGATGGGAAGAGAGTCCAAGTGGTCCCCCTCGCAAATATTACTCTCTAACAGACAAGGGGAGAAAAGCTTTAGAGGTAATGGACGAAGCGTGGCAAGATGTTGTTAAAACTGTGGATCTAATAAAAACAGGAATTTAAAAAGTAAAGGATTATGGAAGAGACAATAAAAATTAGTTTAGGAGGGATTGCTTTCTCTTTTAACAGAGATGCTTATGAAGCATTGAATAATTACTTAGAAGATTTAAACAAACATTATAGTGCTAAAATAGAGGGGAAAGAGATTTTAAGTGATATAGAAGATAGAATAGCGGAATTATTATTAGAAAAGCAAGAAGTTTCAGATTTTGTAACGATTGATAGAGTAAAGGAGATAATTGAGATAATGGGGCAACCATCTGATATAGAAGATAATAAAGAAGAGCCAGAAAATGACGACTTAAAACAAGAAACATCTTCTCATCTTTCAACTCCTAAACGGTATTATAGAGATTTAGAAAACAGAAAAATAGCAGGAGTTTGCAGTGGATTGGGGCATTATTTTAAAACAGACCCTATACTATTTAGGATAATCTTTGTTTTACTTTCTGGAACTTTATTTTTTGTTCATGAATTAAACATTTGGTGGGGTGCTATTCTTGCATATATTGTTTTATGGATAGTAACACCTGGTGCAAAAACAGTTAAACAAAGATGTGCCATGATGGGAGAAAGGGTTGGTATTAAAGGTGTTGAAGATTCTTATAACTCCTCTGTACGCCCAAGTACTTCTGCTTTGGGGGGAATAATAAAGGTTGGTTTTGGAGTTCTGCTAATAATAATTGGGTTATTTTTATTTATAACAAGCTGGACGGTTTTATTTATTACTGAAGATTTTATAGGAACTCCGCTAACCTTTTTGATAGACTATGTAGATTTGCCAGCATCTTCACTTTCACTTTGGTTAGCAAAAATATCTCCCTTTTTATTATTAATGCTCCCTTCTTTTATATTATTATATGAGGGGATAAAATTAACATTTGGTTTTCGTTCTCCAAGTTGGCGTCCAGGTCTTATAGCTTTTATTTTATGGATAATAACACTAATTGTAACAATCGCTTTTGGTATAAGGTCATTTGCACATCTTGCTATTGATGAAGGCTTTTCTTATTCTAATGAGATTACAAAAACAACTCTCCCTATGAAAAAATATTATGATACTTTGTATGTAAAGTTTGAACCTCTGCCAAAGGTGAGAAATGGGGAGGAATTAGAGTGGATTAAGGTTAGAGAGAATGACAATCTGTATTATGCTAAAACTTCTGAAGAAGGGATTATTTATGCAATATATCCAGATTACCATAAGAGAAGAGTTCAGAGTGTTGTATTAGATACATTATCAAAAGATATTTTAAGAAAAGACACAACAATACTCCCCGAAATTAAAATAAAGGAGAACTATATTTATAGAAAAATAAAATCTGAGGAGAGAGTAACAGAACCTGTAGTAGTTAAAGATTCGTTAGTGGTTCTCAATCCTCAGATTATTACAAAAAAATCTCGTTTCAGTGGGTCATTTTATAATGTTACTTTAATGGCCCCAGACAGTAGTGTTGTTTTAGTTAATTAATTTTTGAGCACTTTTAGCTGCTTTCCAATTTTTGTGAAGGCAGCTATTGCTCTATCTAATTGTGCTTTAGAATGTGCGGCAGAAACTTGAACTCTAATTCTGGCAAGATCTTTAGGAACAACAGGATAGTAGAAACCTACAACATAAATTCCTTCGTCTAAAAGTTTTTTTGCCATTTGTTGAGAAAGTTTTGCATCATATAACATAACAGCACAAATTGCAGATTGGGTTGGTTTTATATCAAAACCAGCCTTTTTCATTTTTGTTATAAAGTATTCTGTATTAGCGTGTAATTTGTCCTGAAGCTTGTTTGTTTTACTCATCATATTAAACATCTCAATACCAGCTGCAGCTACCATAGGTGGAATAGAGTTTGAGAACAAGTAAGGGCGAGAGCGTTGTCTTAGCATCGCGATAATTTCTTTCTTGCCAGTAGTAAATCCACCAACAGCACCACCAAAAGATTTTCCTAATGTTCCGGTTATTATCTCTATTTTACCTCTTAATTTAAACAACTCTGTAGTACCTCTTCCTGTTTTACCAACAACCCCTGCTGAGTGAGATTCATCTACCATTACCATAGCATCATATTTTTGTGCAAGGGCATAAATTTTATCCACGGGGGCAACATTACCATCCATAGAGAAAACGCCATCGGTAACAATAATTCTATGGCGTTGTTTTTTTGCTTTTTTAAGACACTCCTCAAGTTCTTTCATGTCGGCATTTGAGTATCTGTATCTAACAGCTTTGCAAAGTCTAACTCCATCTATAATAGAGGCATGATTTAAAGAATCTGAAATAATAGCATCTTCTTCTGTAAATAGTGGTTCAAAAACGCCACCATTTGCATCAAAACATGATGTGTAGAGTATAGTATCTTCTGTACCAAAGAATTCAGATATTTTCTTTTCCAATTCTTTTTGGAGATCTCCTGTACCACAAATAAACCTAACAGATGACATACCATAACCTCTTGTATCTAATGCTTTTTTTGCCGCATTTATTAGTCTTTTATTGTCTGATAAGCCTAAATAGTTATTAGCACAAAAGTTTAAAACATCTTTCCCACCAGCAACTTTTATTGCCGATGTTTGAGGAGTTATTATAACTCTTTCCTCTTTATAAAGCCCCGCCTTTTTTATAGAGGCAAGCTCATTTTTTAAGTAAGATTGAAATTTTTTATACATATCTATAAGTTATTTTATAATTGTCGTAAAAACAGATTAGAAGGTTGATAAAGTTTATTTTCAGAACCATATAGCAAAATTAAGTATAATTTTTGGTTTCTGCAATTGTATTAATAGCAGTTCTGTTTTGGATAAATACAAGTTGTAAATGCAATTATTATCTTGTTGAGGTACACTTTGGCGATTCTTATAATTACATCAATTATAAATTCTTATAAAGTACATTTCCTAATTAAACTTTCATTTTTAGAACAACGATAAATAATTAAAAATAAAAATTGTAACTTAGCAGTGTTAATAGATAATATTTGTGTTATATTTACAGAAGAAAGAACTTAAAATTAAAAGAGATATGGAAATTAATGTAATAGATTCAAATTTTAAGGAGGTTGTTTTAGATAGCCAACTTCCTGTAATGGTAGATTTTTGGGCAACTTGGTGTGGCCCTTGTCGTATGATTTCTCCTATTGTTGAAGAGTTAGCTAAAGAATATGAGGGGAAAGCAGTGATAGTAAAATGCAATGTAGATGAGGCATCAGAAATTCCGGTAAATTACGGAATTAGAAACATTCCAACTCTTTTATTCTTTAAAGGTGGAGAATTGAAGGACAAGTTGGTTGGAGCAAATTCAAAAGAGGTAATAGAGGAAAAATTAAAATCACTTTTATAAAAATTATTTGTATGAAGAAACATTTATTAGTAGTAGCTATTGTATTGTTCTTAGTCTCTCTTATTCCTCAAAGAGCAGAAGCTCAGTTTGGAATAAAAGCTGGTATTTACACCACAAATCTTTCTGAGATGGACAATTTTAAAGTTAAGAATAATGTTGGTTTTCAGGCTGGATTAGCCTATAAGATTAAAGTTATCCCAAATATTGTTCTTCAACCAGAATTATTGTATGTTCAAAAGAATGCAACTTGTCAAGAGAAAGGCAACGCATCTAATTCAGAAAAACTTAATTTACACTATTTACAAGTTCCAGTTGCGTTGCAGTTTGGGTTAAATATGGTGTGGATAAGACCTTATTTTCAGGTTGTTCCTTATCTTGCATATAACTTAGGAGATAATATTTCTAATAAATCTTTTAAAGTGGACGATATAAACAAACTTAATGGAGGTATTGGAGTTGGAGGAGGAGTAGATTTATGGAACATGCAATTAAGCATAAGGTATAATTGGGACTTTAATAAAATGGGAGAAGAAAATGCTTCCGATGCTCCATTATACAAACAATATAAAGTTTCTAAAGGGAGAGCATTGGAGATCTCTTTAGCACTCTTCTTCTAAGTCGGAAAGATAAAGTATAAATATGGGTGTTTGTAGGATAACTATAGATGAGATAAGAGAATATTTATCTACAGATTATATAAATTTTAAAAACACATTTAAAAATAGTGTAGAAAATAAGAATTCATCGCTGATGAATACTATAAACACCTATATTTTAAATAATAATGGCAAAGAACTTAGACCCTTAATAACTCTTTTGGCAGGAAGAATTTTTTCTAAAGGTGAATTAAGTCAAATTACATACCGCATAGCAGCTGTAGTGGAGATTATTCATAACGCTACCCTTATGCATGATGATGTGGCAGACGGTTCAAAGTTTAGAAGAGGTTCTTTAACAGTTAATTCCAAATACTCCTCAGCAGCGGCGGTTCTAATGGGAGATTATTGGTTATCGAGAGCTTTATTTACCCTTCTCAGCGACAAAAATATAGAAATATTATCGTGCTTTACAAATGCAATGGAACAAATGTCGGAAGGGGAGATTTTCCAAATGGAAAAAGCAGATAGGTTAGATACGACCCTTGAAGATTATTACAATATAATCACAAAAAAAACAGCGGCACTGTTTATGGCAAGTGTTAAGGCTGTTGCTGTGGCTCATAAGGTTTCAGAAGAGTATCTAAAAGCAATTGTTTCTTATGCAAAATATATTGGTTTAGCATTTCAAATGAGAGATGATATTTTAGATTTTTCATCTCAATCTAATACCGGAAAGACCTCAGGTTTAGATATAAAAGAGAGAAAAATAACATTGCCACTTTTAGGTGCCTTTGAGAAAATGCCTCATAAAAAAGCGGATATAATTGCCAAGATGTCTAAAATCTCTTTAGACAATAATAATGAAAAAATGGTAGAAGAAATAGTCTCTTTTGTTAAGGAAAATTATGGTATTGAGTATGCTCAAAAGATATTGGAAGAGGAGACAAAAATGGCGATAGATTCCTTAAGCATATTACCCGAAAGTAAAGATAAGGAGATGCTCGTTTCTTTTGCTAATACTCTGTCTATAAGGGAGTATTAATTATCTAATAGATTTTTTTATCCGCCCTATCTCTTCTTGTTTTTTCCAATATTCTTTATCCCAAGTAGGTTCGTTGTAGCACTCTTTTTCTGTGAGAGAAAATGAGAGATATGTTATAGGAAGCCCCATCTGAAGAAAGAATTTTTCGTAAAAAGTCTGAACACTAAGCACTTCTTGAGGTAATAATTTTTTATCTTCTTCGGAACAATTGTAAATATCGGTGTTTATTGTATGTATTTTAAAGTGATTCTCAGTAGCAAGAGCTAAAGTATATTTATGAAGAAAAATGCTATCGGTTTTTAAATGAATTATTCCTGATTTATTTAAAAAATGTTTGTATCTTTTTAGAAACATACTGTTTGTCAGCCTCTTTCTGTCAGATTTAATTTGTGGGTCTGCAAAAGTTATCCAAATCTGCTCCACCTCTTCTGCTGTAAAAAAGCTCTCAATAAAATCTATACTTGTCCTAATAAACTTCACATTTTTTAACCCATTCTCTTCTACAAATTTTGCCCCTTTCCACAATCTTGCCCCTTTAATATCTATCCCAATAAAATTTCTCTCTTTAAATTTTTGAGCGAGAGCTATTGTGTACTCTCCTTTTCCACAACCAAGTTCTAATGTTATAGGATTGTTATTTTCAAAAAGTTCGGAATTCCACTTTCCTTTAAATTTATAATCTTTCCTAAACACCTCTTCCATCGCTGGTTGTAGAAGGCATTTAAATGTGCTATTTTGCCTAAACTTTTCTGATTTACCAATACTACTCATATCTAACCCCTAAGCCAAGAATATTTTTATATACAGAATTTTCTTTATCGCGATGAGATATTTTAATCTTCCAGACACCTGTTCTATTTACTTTAGCCCCTTTAAGATATGGCCATTCTAATTGTAGAATCCTGCCATGTTGTCTCTGATATTTTTTATCTTCAATAACATTAAGTGGTAAGTCTAAAGTATCGTTATATAAAAGGCTGTCGGGAGAGATAAAAAGAACCTTAATCGGTATTATTTTTTCTTTATTAAAAGAGTAATTATTATCTATTTGCGCACAAATATATAGTGTATGAGGTGTGATAGAATCTCTTATATCTAATTCAAAAACAGCCTCTTCTCCATTTTGCCAACCATATAGTGGTGTAAAGTGCTGGAATGAGTGTTTTTTAATAGGCTCATTGCAAGCTACTACTATTAAAAAAAATATCAAGGTTAAAATAGACAATCTTACTGATTTCATTTTAACACTATTATTTGCTTTTTGGTCTATTTTTTCTTTTCTTTTTAACCTCATCGAATCGAGTTATGCTATCCTCACCTGCAGCACTTTTAAAATCTATTATTTTTTCTTTTGGAACTGTAGCGATAGATTTACCTAATTTGCCCTCTTTGTTGAGTTTGATAATCTCATTAATTTTATCAACATCAACAGGATATGCCTCTGAGGAATCTTTAGAGTCGTATGTAAACCACATTATCCGTTTTAGCAAATCTGTTTTAACTAATGTTATATCTCCATCTTCCAATTTTAAAGGTTCTGTAATGTTAGGGAGATGTTCTTTTGCATCTATATAAACAGGGGCTTCGTAGTTTATGCAACATTTTAATTTACTGCACTGCCCTGCAAGTTTTTGAGGATTAAGAGAAAGGTCTTGGCACCGAGCGGCTGCCGTTGTGATAGATTGGAAATCTGTGATATATCTTGAACAGCAAAGAGGTTGTCCACAAACACCGATTCCTCCAATTAACCCCGCCTCTTGTCTTGCACCAATTTGTTTCATCTCAATCCTTACCCTAAATTCTTCTGCAAAATCTTTGATTAGTTGCCTAAAATCTACCCTCTCATCGGCGATATAATAAAAAATAGCCTTGCTCCCATCTCCTTGAAATTCAACATCTCCAATTTTCATATTAAGCCCAAGATTAGAAGCTAATACTCTTGATTTAATCATAGTTTGATGTTCTCTTGAAATTGCCTCTTGCCATTTCTGAATATCTGCAGGCTTGGCTTTTCTGTATATTTTCTTAAACTCGTAGGTAGTAAGATCTACTCTATTTCTTTTAAGCTGATGTGCAATGATGGCTCCGTTAAGGGTAACAATACCAACATCATATCCATTTTGGGCTTCTGTTACGACAATATCTCCCTCTTTTATACTTTGTCCCGAATCGTTTATAAAATAACCTTTTCTTGTATTTTTGAATCTAACTTCAAATAAATCTTTTGTCTCTTTGTCGGGTAAATTCTTTAACCAATCAAAAACAGCCCTTTTGCAGCACCCTTGATTATATAAACAAGAGGTATCTTCTCCCGATTTATTATAAACCTCACAACCTCTATGGGTATCATATTTTATATTAGTTTCCATAAATTATATACTATTTATATAGAGCATATTACACATATCGCAAAAAGTCATTTTTGCATTAACATTTCTCTCTATGCAATCTATTGTATTGTTAATTATATTGTATCCTTTTAAGAAATATTCTTTTGTTAATAGTTTAGACATCTCTTCTAATTTTTGTTTTTCTGTGGGGTTGCAGTAAGATAATTCAGGAAGCCCAAGTTTAAACATATAAAGAGATCTAAAAACTTTTAGTGCGTTTATACAAAAACTTTTCTGCCCCTCTTTTGGTAATGATGATAAATGAGTATTAAACTCTATCAGCTCAACCATATTTTTTTCTTTTACAAGCTCTAATAACTTTATTATATCCTCAAAATTCTCTCTGAGTTCTTCAGACTCCTCTATTTGTTCTATTGCCCTTCCAAGGCTTCCATTGCTACATTTTGCCCATTCTGTAGCCTCATCGGGATTGAGATTATAAAGATCTTTAATAGCTTTGGCAAGCTGAGGTTGTTCTATTGGTGGAACCTCTATTACCCTACACCTTGAGGTTATAGTTTTTATAATTTTATGAGGTGCATCTGTAACTAAAAAATAGTATGTTTCATCAGATGGTTCCACTATGCTTTTGAGCAACTTGTTTGCCGCCTCTGCATTCATTCTTTCTGGGAAAA
>CAMNNS010000038.1 GCA_946545765.1 uncultured Bacteroidales bacterium
ATACAAGCATGGCACTCTTCATCATATACAACAACATCTCTGCGTGTAAGAAGTGCATCGAGAGTAGAGATCATTCCTTGGTATCCAAAATTGAATAAAAAAGCATCTTCTTTACACTCAAATTCAGCAAGTTCCCTCTCTAATTGTTCGTGAAGCGAGGTATGACCACTCATCATTCTTGCCCCCATAGGATAACCCAAACCCCATTTTGCAGCAGCTTTTGCATCTGCCTCTCTAACTTCAGGATCATTTGCCAAACCGAGATAGTTATTAAATGTCCATGCTAAAACCTGTTTCCCTTGAAATGTCATATATGGTTGAATCTCACCCTCTAATTTAGGAAACATAAAATATCCTTTAGCTCTTTTACGATATTGCCCGAGGGGGCCACCTTCATTTTGTTGTATTCTTTCAAAAATATCCATAGTTATAAAATTTATTCTTTAATATTACTGTATTCTCAATTTTTGCCCCGCCCTGATATTTGTCCCTTTGATATTATTGAGAGATTTTAGTTTTGCCACAGTTGTTCCATTTCTTCTTGCTATAGCACCTAATGTATCCCCTTTTCTGACAATGATAGTCTTACTATCTAAACTCACATTATTTAAGGAGGTAGAGTTCCTTGATTTAGTAGATTTTCTCCCCTTTCTACCTATAGGATGTCTAAAGTTATCTTTTGTTAATACAAGAGTTTTATTGTGTACGGTATGACTATTAAAATCTAAGGCGTCTCTTGGATTTATAGGTTTGCCTAAATATCTTAGCTCAAAATGTAAGTGAGAACCAGAGGATCTACCAGTACTTCCCCCAAGTCCAATTGGATCTCCTGCATTAAGTTTATCACCCTCTTTAACAAGAACTTTACTCATGTGGCCGTAAAGTGTTTCCAAACCATTATCATGTCTTATGACAACATAATTGCCGTATCCTCTCCTATTGTATCGTTTTATTCTAACTATCCCTTTTTCAAAGGCACAATAAATAGTATCTCCTGTATAAACTTTTAAATCTATTCCTGCATGAAGTCTTCCTCGCCGAGGTCCAAATTCTGAGGTAACATATTTGTATCCAGGAGAGTTATAACTACTTACATCTATTCTGATAGTATCTTTTATATTTGAAAGATTTGCGTTATATGGGTCAATAGTGGTATTACTCCATATATCATACTCTTCTGGAATTTCTGTGTAAATATCAAGCTCTTCTTCAATTTCCTCAACGATAGTTGCTAATATATACTCATTTTGCTCTCTCTTGGCAAGGTCTAATGTATATTGTTTGAGAGAGAATGTCCCTTCATAATTAGAACTCTTACTCTTTGGGAGAAAATAGATTTTAGGAATATACTCTGCCCCTCCCCATACATCGTCCCATATATTTTCAAGAGTTATGCCTGTAATATGTTGATAAGTAAGATTATCTGGCATAACCTGTTTAAATTCTTTAAGCTCTACTTTCAAAGAGTTTTTTTTACCAAATATTTTTTGGAGTATTTGGGCATCTGAATTTACTGGCAATAAAATTGTCAGTAACAATATAGCCCAAATGTTCCTACATCTATGCATCTATATTGGCGTATTTAGCATTTTGTTCAATAAATTCTCTTCTTGGCGGAACATCATCACCCATTAGCATAGAGAATATTCTGTCTGCTTCGGCGGCGTTCTCTATATAAACCCTCTTGAGTATTCTATTTTCAGGATCCATAGTAGTCTCAGCGAGCTGGTCTTTACTCATTTCTCCCAAACCTTTATATCTCTGAATTCTAACACTATTTATTCCACCAAGCTCTTGTACAATCTTATCTCTATCTTCTTCTGTCCAACAATATTTAGGCTCCATTTTACCCTGCTTTTTCTCTATTTTGAATAAAGGAGGAGCAGCACAATATACATATCCGTTTTTGATAAGATCTATCATATATCTAAAGAAGAATGTTAGCACAAGAGTAGTAATATGTGCACCATCAACATCGGCATCTGCCATTATAATAATTTTATGGTATCTTAATTTGCTAAGATTTAGCGCCTTGCTATCTTCTTCTGTGCCAACGGTTACCCCCAATGCCGTATAGATATTTCTGATAGTTTCGCTATCAAAAACTCTATGTTCCATTGCTTTCTCAACATTTAAGATTTTTCCTCTTAGAGGTAAAACGGCTTGGTATAATCTATTTCTACCCTCTTTTGCAGTACCACCTGCAGAGTCTCCCTCAACGATAAATAATTCACATTTAGCCGCATCTCTTTCTGAACAATCTGCTAATTTATCAGGAAGACCAACACCACTCATTCCAGATTTTCTCTGTACAAGATCTCGAGCTTTTCTTGCCGCTTGTCTTGCAGTTGCTGCAAGTATTACCTTTTCTACAATTTTTTTAGCCTCTTTTGGATTCTCTTCTAAGAAGTTTTCTAAAGCACTACTTGTAGCCTGACTAACAGCCGATTGTACCTCGGCATTTCCTAATTTAGTTTTAGTCTGTCCTTCAAATTGAGGCTCTGCAACTTTGACAGATATAACTGCTGTAAGACCCTCTCTAAAATCGTCTGCAGTTATCTCAACCTTAGCATTTTTTAACATCCCTGCTTTATCTGCATAGCTTTTTAGAGTTGTAGTAAGTCCTCTTCTAAACCCTGTAAGATGCGTACCTCCCTCTATAGTATTGATATTGTTCACATAAGAGTGAACATTCTCGTTATAGTCTGTATTATATTGCATCGCAATCTCGATAGGGATTCCTGTTTTGTCTGTCTCTAAATAAATAGGATTTTCTGTAAGTTTAACTCTGTTCCCATCTAAGTATGCAACAAACTCTTTAAGACCTTCTTCTGAATAGAATACTTGACTCTTTTCTTTAATCTCTTCTACCCCCTCCTCGTTAATCTCTTTATTTCTCTTATCGATGATTGTTAATTTAACTTTCTTATTTAAAAAAGCTAATTCTCTTAATCTTGCCGACAAAATATTATAATTGTAAACAGTTGTAAGTGAGAATATTTCTGGATCTGGTTTGAATGTAATTATAGTGCCGGTATCAGAAGACTCACCAACAGTTTTTACAGGGTATAAAGGTTTACCTTTTGAATATTCTTGTACAAAAATTTTACCCTCGCGATGTATTTCTGCTTTAAGATGTGTAGAAAGAGCATTCACACAAGATACACCAACTCCGTGCAAACCGCCCGATACTTTATAACTATCTTTATTAAACTTTCCACCTGCATGTAAAATTGTTAAAACAACCTCTAATGCACTACGATTCTCTTTTTCGTGCATACCTGTCGGGATACCTCTACCATTATCTTTTACAGTAATAGAATTATCCTCATTTATTGTAACAATTATATCATTACAAAACCCGGCAAGAGCTTCATCTATTGAATTATCTACAACTTCATAAACCAAATGATGTAATCCTCTTTCTCCAATATCACCAATATACATTGAAGGACGTTTTCTAACAGCCTCAAGCCCTTCTAAAACCTGAATATCATCTGCAGTATAATTTGCTGCATTTAGATTCTCTTTCAATTCTTGTTCACTCATTTTAATTTATATTTATATCCTCGCAAATGTAACAAAAAATTAGAACTTAACCAATAGCCCGAACCCTATATTTCTTTTACTTTCTAAATACATTCCATAATTCTGAATATCAGCATTTAAAGCATTATTTATCTGGCAAAAAGCAGTTATATAATTATTTATAACATATTTAAAATAACCACCAAGTTTTGCATACCCTTTAGACTCTATTTTAATCGGTGAAACATAGGCTCTTGAACGGAGGAATAAATCTGCTCCAATATAAATTCTCTCTCTAAAATTATATTCTGTATAGATGTGACCTTCAAATGGTGCATAGCCCAAAGGTCTTGTTCTATTAAAGTTATTATTGTAGTCGTAGTTATTCACCTCTTCTCCTCTATAAACTTGCCCTTTTGTAAAAGTTGTCAATTTTGCCTCTGCACCAATTTCAAAAGATTTGTTGTTATAAACTATGCTACCCCCAATAAATGCCTCTCGATGATTTGAATATATAGCATTTAAAGGAGAAAAAGCAATCGCTCTGTTGGCACTATTAAGAAGTTGGATAAGCCCTTTATGTTTTGCAGCACCAACATATATCTCTGCCGATAAGTTATGTGTTACTAAACCTTTTATACCAACTTTTCCAATAATCGGGATACTGCTCTCCCTAATTTCTATTCCCGGAAAAACAGCAACATTTTTCTCTAACAATGATGAGTAGCTATTTAAAGAGTTCCCCCCCTCTACATTGGCATAAGCCCAAAACCTATCTTCTTTAAGTGCGTAAGTAATAGCAACTTTAGGAAATAGATATGTGTGATATTTGTCGTACCCATCTTTATTGTTAAAACTTAATGAACCTTTTGCCCCTAAATCTAAACTCCACCCCCCATTGCGTAATTTATAAGAAGCATATATATCTAACAACGAGGAATTAAAATCTTGTTCAGAGCCATATAGAGCAGATTCAGAGTTTATCCCAATTGTTACCATTGAGTATTTACCAATCGTTGGCCCAAGTTCAGAAGAGATTTTAAGGTAGTTCTCATAAAGCTTTAAATTATAAGTATTTCCTTGCAAGTTGTTCATCACTTCTCTTGAGGCAATATTGCTGTTATCCGAAGTATTAACATAAGAGATACTCAAATTATATCTTAGTGCATAATCATAATTTATTGAGGGTGAAGATTTAATATTCAGATTTATCCCCCCTTGATTGTAGCTGTGTGATAGATTGTTTTTTAGAAAATTCTTTTTGTTTAGTAGGGTATAATCGGGTTCATTCAACCCAAAAAGATTATAAAGATTTTTGTCCAATCCATAGTATGTAGAGTGTACCCTTTTATAGAAAGCATCTATTTCTAACTCCCCTTTTTCCCAATAGTGTGAGTATTGAGCACCACCCCCTATATCCCAACCTATAGTGTGGCTTTTTATTTTGCTTGGTATCGCGATAAGATTATTATCCCACTCTACTAAATTGTTCTTGTGCCAATTGCCTTTATGAAAAAAGTTGAATGTAAGTGAGTTATTACTAAATTGTTTCTCGTTAAATACCTTTGGTTGGAAAAAAATATCGGCATTAGTTTCAAGTGGAAAAACAAAACTTCCTTTAGCTATAATTGTAGGGTATTGTGCCTCCATTTTTCTCCCTAAATTTGTAGATGGAATAGGGGTAAAATCGTATAAGTCTTTAACCTTTCTGTCAAAAATCTTATAATCTATATTCAAATTAAAATTTTTTGAAGAGTCTGAAAGATCTATTTTTATTGTACTCTTTTTTGCTTTTGTCAAATCTTTCTCATACTCTTTTTTAACCTCTACTTTGTTTTTATTTTGAGATAAAATAGGATTATTGAATAAGGAGAATAACCCTACGAAGATTGTAAATAGTATGATTCTATCAATTTTTTTTATCATATCAATTTGAATTATCTTTTAATGTTTCTATTCTTTCTGTAACAATTTTTATAATGTCATCATCTTCATTTTCAGTATTATAATTATCCTTTACACTCTCATAGGTTGCACGGGCTTGTTTATTATTGCCTCTCTCTTTGTACGAATCTCCAAGGATAATAAAGCTTTTAGCTAACCAATATCTATAAGGGCTTTTTGTAGCGGCAAAATCAAAAGTCAGGTTTTCTACTTTTTCATAATTTCCATAATCAAACTCAATTACGATAGCTAAATATCTTGCCTCTGCCCCATACTTACTGTTAGGATTTTGCCCCAATTTCTTTAAGACAATATTAGCATCATCAAAATTTTCTAAAGCAATTAAACTTTTTCCTTTGTAATAAAGAGCCTCATCTTTAAGATCGGAATTTGATGTCCTTCTAAAAAGTTCATTTGATTTTGAAATAGTGTTCTCAAATTCTTTGTTCTTATAATAACTATATACCAATCCTAATATGGCATCTGTTTTAGTAATTTCAGATTTTGTAATCCTTTCTAAATTTTTATAAGCCTCTATTGCATCTTCATATTGCTCATTGTTATAACACAATTCTGCAAATTTTATAAAGGAATTCTCTAAGTATGGAGTTTCCCCACGCTTTATAACTTTTGAATAGTTAAGGGCAGCTTTTTTATTGTTATTTAGTTGCATATAACACTCGGCAGTATAGTATATAGCTTTAGTACTATTTTTACCATTTGGATACAATTGGGTATATTTTTCTAACTCTGTTACAGCAATATCATATTTCTCTGATAGATAAATTTGCTGGATAGCATTAAACAAAAGTTCTTCTTGTGCCTGTTTATTATTATGCCGAGTAAGATTGTTCTTTTGGAGTAATTTTAAGAATTCTTCGGGACGATTAAGAGTATTATAAATGTTTTCTAAAGCATTTATAGCAGCCTCAGATTCTGGGCTATATGGTATTTCTTGTAAGATTCTTTGATAATATTCTATAGCACTTGTGTAAAACTTATGATTAGTGCTAATCATTCCTAAATCTAATAATGCCTTTCCAAAATAGATACTATCGGGAGGATTTTGAGTAAGTTTATAGAGCGATTCTATCGCATCTTTGTCCTGAGAATTATTAAGTTGTGCTTTGCATAATTCATATAAAGCTTCTGTATATTTTTTATTCCTCTTATACTCAAATGTAGTTGCGTTTTTTAATGTAGTTATTTTATCTAAAATTTTCCCCTCAAGACCTTGTGATATAGATAGTTGGATATGAGGATATAAATCTATATCTTTCTTTTCTCCCTTTTGATTTGAGATAATCTTTTGATACATTCTTGAAGCTATAGTATAATCTCTCATCATAAATCTACAATCGGATATTCTAATTTTTGCCTCTTCTGCGAGAGGATTATCATTATTGTGTCCCGACTGTGTAAGGGTTAGATATGTTTCAAAATTATTTTCTGCATTTGTGAAATCTTTGAGTTTAAAATAATTATATCCGCTATTAAAGTAAGAATAAGGATATTGTTTATTGGTTTTAAAACTCTCCTCTTCTTGAAGTTCTTTAATTATCATCAGCGATTTGGCAAACTCCCCATCTCTAAAACTACATTCTGCTAAAAGTAGGTTAGCTATATCTGTAACCTCCTTGTTCACATCGGGATTCTCAGTAGCTTTCTTAAAGTAATTTTCTGCATTGTGATGTGCTCCTTTGTTTAGCAAAATTTCGCCCTTAAATAAATTGGCTATTTTAAGATTATTGTAATCTACTTTTGCTTTGTCAGTTATGTTATTTATTGCAGCTATAGTTTGATCGTAATTATTCTCTTTGACTGCATTTGTCGCGATATATCTATAAATCTCATCTTTTACCTCTTGGCTAACAATATAATTATTTAAGTATTGCTCAATAAGATCTATTTCTCCTGTTATATCAAATCTCAATTTGGCATAATTAAACAATGCGTCTTCTTTGATAATGGGGTCATATTTTAGTTCCGATGCTACTTTGAAAGCCTCTAAAGCTTTACTTTTATTCCCACTCTTGATATAACATTCCGCAAGGTGATAATTGGCACTCTGTGCTAAAGAATCTCTTTGATTAAGAAATCTTTCTAAATATTCTATAGTTTTTTTGTAATCTTTTTTTGAGTAAGCGAGCATACCGCCAAAATAGTAGTCTTTATCTGTTAACTCCCCCCCTCTGAGGATATAGATGTTATAGTAATTTGAAGCTTGTTCTATATCATCCTTTGCATAATAAGATTCAGAAATTATTCTTGCAATTTTATTTGATATATTATTGTTTTCATTCAATAACATTATCCCTTTATCTATCACATAATCATAATCTTTAAGCATATACTTGCAATCTAAAATATAATATTGGCTTGCAGTTGCGAATCTCATATCAGTGAGGGTTTGATTAAATAAATCTATAGCACTATCAAAATTTTTATTTAGATAATGAATATACCCTAAGAAAAATTTAGTTGCAGAAATATTAGATTTGTTGCCGTTATTCTCTGTAATGATATTAGAAAAAATCTCTTTTGCATCGTTGATATTCCCTAATTCAAAAAGAGAATATCCTTTTTTAAAATTATATTCTTCTTTCTCCGAGGAACTTAATAGATTTTCATTTATTGAGTTGTAGTATTTTATAGCTTTTGCAAACTCTTCATTATCAAAATAATGACCAGCTAATCTAAGTTTTATAGAGGAATTTAGTGGTGAAGAAGGGAAGTTTTGTTGAAAATCGGCAACTTCACCCTCGAGATTAGATTGACCTAATAAAATAGAACACAATACTTTATATCCTTTTGCCTCTTCTAAAGTTTTGCTTGTTTGTGCCCCATCGCTCTCTTCTTTTTTTATCACTTTGTTTAATTCTGCAAGAGAATTTTTATATAATTTGTTATTATACAACTCTTTGGCTGTTGATAAACTTTGGGCTGTTAAGTTAGAATTTAGAATAAGTATAAGCACAAATAGGCCTAAAAGAGTATAGCTCTTTTTACTTATTAATAAACCTTTCATATAAATATTATATCTCCTATTAAACTATTCTCAAAGTTAAGAATTTAATTAACTTTGTAGTGTTTTTAAATGAAAAATTTGTGCCAACTGTAATTTCTTACCAGACTTTAGAAAAAACCTCAAAGTTCTCTTGAAATTGAGATAAATATAATTTTGAGTGTAGAGTATAAGTGTAGAGTGTAACAAATAAGTAAGGTGTAGAGATCTATATTATTCAGTTAGATTAAGTAAAAAGTATTGCTTTGGTATTAAATTGATAGATAGTTTTGAAAAATAAAGTTAAATTATTTATGGACAACAAGCCGTTAGAAGATATTGTTATTTCGTTCTCAGATACAGATATTTACAATGAGTCGAGCCTTATACTTTCCAATGTTAATTTTAGTGTAAACAAGGGAGACCTTTTGTATTTAGTTGGTAGGGTAGGTAGTGGTAAAAGTTCTATTGTTAAAACACTAATCGCTGAGTTGCCAATTAAAAAGGGTGATGTAAAAGTTTTAGATTATTCTCTTAAAAATATTAAGAGTAAAAAAATACCCTATTTAAGAAGAAATATTGGGGTGGTTTTTCAAGATTTTAAACTTTTATCAGAGATGACCGTATTTGAGAATCTCAAATTTGTACTTGAATCAACAGGATGGGAGGATAAAGATAAGATAGATAAAAGGTGCAAAGAGGTTTTACAAATGGTTGAACTTGAGACAAAGCATCATAAATTTCCACATCAGTTGAGTGGTGGGGAGCAGCAGAGGGTTGCCATTGCCAGGGCAATTTTAAACTCTCCATCTATAATTCTGGCAGATGAGCCAACAGGGAATTTAGATGCTCAGACAGCAAATGGGATTATGAATCTTCTTATGTATCTTCATAATAAATATAATTCTACAATTATAATAGTTACCCATAATAAATCTCTGATAGATAATTTCCCCGGTAGGATAATACTCTGTTCAGAAGGGAGTTGTAAGGAGATTTTTTTAGGAGAAAGTAACGACAATATTCTTGTAAATTCTGTAGAGGATATGCCTATTTAATTGGTTATTATGAAGTCTAAACGAGAAAAAGAGATTCTAAAATGGTTTGAAGAAAATCTCCCTTCTCCAAAAAGTGAGTTGAATTATAATAATCCATTTGAACTTATTGTGGCTGTTATACTCTCTGCACAATGCACAGATAAAAGGGTTAATCTTGTAACACCCTCATTATTGGAGAAATATCCAACTCCTCAAGTTTTATCCAAAGCAAAAGTTAGTGATGTGTATCAACTAATAAAGTCTGTATCATATCCTAATAATAAAGCAAAACATTTGGTCAATATGGCAAAAATGTTGATTGATAAATTTAGTGGAGAATTACCTCACGATATAGATGATTTGATAAAATTACCCGGGGTGGGGAGGAAAACAGCAAATGTTGTTGCATCTATATGTTTTAATAAGCCTGTAATAGCGGTTGATACTCACGTTTTTAGAGTTGCTCATAGATTGGGATTGTCAAAAGGTTCAACCCCTTTAAAAGTAGAACAAGATTTAGAGAAATTAGTACCTCAAAAAGATAGGGCAAGAGCTCATCACTGGTTGATTCTTCATGGAAGATATGTTTGTAAATCTATAAAACCAAATTGTTCTGAATGTGGAATAGAATCGTTGTGTCCTAAATTATTAAAAAATAGTAAATTATCTTAAATTATCTTTTGAATGGAGAGTGTTTCCAAGGAAAATAATCGGCTTATAAAGGAGTTCTCCTCTTATCTAAAGTTAGAGAGGGGGTTATCTATAAATACAATAAATAGTTATTGCTCAGATATAAAGTGTTTTTTATCTGCTCTGCCCGATAATACAACTATAAAAGAGGTAACCAAAAAGATGATAGATGACTATTTATCGATTAGGTTTAAAGAAGGATTAACCACAAGAACTCAGGCTCGTATAATTAGTTCATTAAAAGCATTCTATAAATTTATATTAATAGAGAATAAAATAGAGAACCCAACACAAAAGTTGGACACCCCAAAAATTACAAGAATTTTACCAGTGGTTTTATCTGTTGGTGAGATAGAGAAAATACTAAATAGTATAGTACCAAACAATTATGAGAATGTTAGAAATAGAGTTATTATAGAATTACTTTATTCTTGTGGTCTTAGGGTAAGCGAATTAATAAATCTTAAAATCTCAGATTTATTTCTAAAAGAGCAATTTATAAGAGTTATAGGAAAAGGTGATAAACAACGCCTCATACCTATAGGGACTTATGCTATTGAGGCTGTTAATTCCTATTTGCCTCTAAGATGGGAGTTGTTGCAAAGTGTTAAAAATAATCCATCTGCAAAGTTAGGCAAGCAAAGTAAGTTAATTAGAATATCAGAAGTAGAGGATATTCTCTTTCTAAATAGAAGGGGTGGCAGGCTCTCTCGCCAAATGATTTTTATAATGATTAAAGAAGTTTGTACTAAAGCAGGGATTAAGAAAGATGTTCACCCTCATTCGTTTAGGCACTCTTTTGCTACCCATTTGATAGAAAATGGAGCAGATCTAAGGGCAGTACAAGATATGCTTGGGCATGAAAGTATATTAACAACAGAGATCTATACCCATGTAAATAGTCGTATGTGGATGAAAAATATATTAGAGCATCATCCTCAGCGATAAGATAGTGTTGCTTCTCCCGAGATTAAAACCCTCTCTCCTTCGGCTTCGCATAATAAGATTCCCCCTCTGTTTGATGCTTGATAGGCAACTATTTGCTCCTTTTTCAAGACTTCTTGCCAGATAGGAAACAGAGTACAGTGTGCTGAGCCGGTAACGGGGTCTTCATCTATCCCCTCTTTAGGATAAAAGCATCGCGATACAATATCAAATTCTTCTCCATCTGCTGCAGTTATAATAAGTCCTTCACCTTCTTCTAATTCGCTGATTTTTTGTACAGAAGGGTAAAAATTTGTAATATATTTCTTTGATTTTAATATTACAATTACATCGCAACCAATATAGACAGCCTCTATTATATCATTGATATTATTTTGAGTACAGTTTTGTAAAGAATTGATTACTAAAGATTTTACCTGTTCTATTAACTCTAAATATTTTTGATTGATTAAAACTCCTTTTTGGTATATTTTCTCTGATATATTTTTTGGAAAGTTAAGTTGGAATATCTTGCCATTTTTATTTTCTGTTATAACTTTTACAGTTAAATCTCCCCTTTTAGAGTTGAACTTAAATTCTTTGCAAGATTTGTAGTGGAATTGAGAGAGTATAAAAGCTGTTGCGAGAGTTGCGTGCCCACATAAATCTACCTCGCATGTTGGTGTGAACCAGCGAATTTCATTTATTTCCCCCTTTACACAAAAGGCTGTCTCCGAAAGATTGTTTTCCTTTGCAATTATTTGCATTTTATCTTTTGAAAGCCATTTATTTAGGATTACCACCCCAGCTGGGTTACCCATAAATCTCTTATTTGTTAT
>CAMNNS010000039.1 GCA_946545765.1 uncultured Bacteroidales bacterium
TTACATTAGCTTTTGCACTTGTTGCATTTGTTTTCTCTTCTTGTAGTAAAGACAAGAAAGATAAAGAATTAAAGACTTTAGAAGGAACATCATGGACAGCAACTTTTGACTCTAAGCCTGGAGATCCTGTAGAAGTAACATTAAACTTTGCTCCTTCAGGAAATGAATTTACGCTATTAAGTACAAGGAAAAAAACTAATGAAACTGTGACTATGAGTGGATTATATACTTTCAACAAACCTAATATCACATTTGATGTTTATGAAATGCAGGCTCCTAAAGCCCCAGCTCCTGCTTTAGAAGAGCCAGAATTTACATTCTACGGAGTGCTTAGTGGTAAGGCTTTAACTATTGAAACTCCAGAAGGGGGGACTTTTGTTTTAAACATAAAGTAAAATGTTTTTTATATTCTACCCTTACAATATTTCTTTAACACTGTTGATTAGTTAGTTAAACGAATATCAACCAACACTCAAAAGTAATGGTATTATATAAAGTTGAGATTAAAAGTAAAGAGTTCGGTATTGTACCGAACTCTTTACTTTTAAAACTTTTTATTAATCTGTGCAACTTTTTTGGGTCAGATTATTTTTCAAGTGTAGCGATAGATTTTTTAATTATTGCAACTGCTTGTTTGATTTGTGCCTCTGTAATAGTGAGAGGTGGGGCAAATCTAATGATGTGTTGGTGAGTTGGTTTTGCGAGTAAACCATTTTTCATCATCTCTACACAAACATCCCATGCCTCTTTACCATTGTGAGGTTTAATAACAATAGCGTTGAGCAATCCTTTTCCTCTAATCTCTTCTATAAATGGAGATTTTATTTTAGAAACTTCATCTCTAAATACCTTACCCATCTTCTCGGCTTTTTGCACAAGACGCTCATCCTTAACAACTTTTAGTGCTGCCATTGCAACTTGTGCTGCAAGAGGGAAACCACCAAATGTTGAACCATGTTCTCCAGGTTGGATAGTTAGCATAATATCATTATCCGCTAAACATGCAGAGACAGGAAGAACACCACCTCCTAATGCTTTACCAAGAACAACAATATCAGGCCTGATTCCGTAATGTTCGCTACATAGCATTTTACCTGTTCTTGCTATACCAGTTTGAACCTCATCGGCGATAAATAAAACATTATGTTTCTTACAAAGGTTATAGCACTTTTTGAAATAATCATCTTTTGGAACCATTATACCTGCCTCACCTTGAATAGGTTCAGCGATAAATGCACAAACCTCTTTACCATATTTTGCAAGGGCTTTTTCTAAAGCACTAACATTGTCATAAGGGATACGTATGAAACCAGGAGTTAGTGGGCCATAATTAGCATAAGAACTCGGGTCATTACTCATGGTTATTACTGTAACAGTTCTTCCGTGAAAATTACCATCGCAGCAGATAATTTTAATTTTATCATTTGGAATCCCTTTTTTTACATTACCCCATCTACGAGCGAGTTTTATGGCGGTCTCTACCCCCTCAGCACCAGTATTCATTGGGAGAACTTTGTCGTAACCAAAGTAACTATGCATAAATTTCTCATACTCACAAAGAGAACTATTGTAGAAAGCACGAGATGTTAGGCATAGTTTATCAGCCTGAGTTTTAAGAGCTTTTACAATTTTAGGATGGCAGTGTCCTTGGTTTACTGCAGAGTAAGAAGATAGAAAGTCATAGTACTTTTTCCCTTCAACATCCCAGACAAAAATTCCTTTCCCCCTCTCAAGAACAACAGGAAGAGGGTGGTAATTATGGGCACCATACTTATGCTCCATATCAATGAAACTCTTTGTTTTACTAATTTTAGAAGAGGTTTTCTTCTTAGCACCCCCTTTAGCTTTAGGGGCTGGCTTCTTTTTAGATTTGTTAATAGTTGTCATATATTTAAGCTTAAAATTTGTGCTATAGCTAAAAAATGCAAAACCAAAGTTATTAAATTTTTGCTAAAAAGAAAACTATTATTATATTTGCAACCCGCAAAAAATGCAGGGTTTAACATAAAATAAAGATTTATAACATTTTATGCCAACAATTCAACAGTTAGTAAGGAATGGGCGCACAAGGATTGTTACAAAATCTAAATCCAGAGCGCTTGATTCAAGTCCTCAAAAACGTGGAGTTTGTGTGCGTGTTTACACAACAACCCCTAAGAAACCTAATTCGGCGATGAGAAAGGTTGCTCGTGTTAGGTTGACAAACCAAAAAGAGGTGAACGCTTATATCCCAGGAGAGGGACACAACTTGCAAGAGCATAGTATTGTGCTTGTAAGAGGTGGTCGTGTTAAAGATCTTCCTGGAGTACGTTATCACATTCTTAGAGGAGCTTTGGATACTGCTGGTGTGGATGGCCGTAAACAAGGTCGTTCATTATACGGAGCAAAGAGACCAAAAGCTGCTAAGAAGTAAGTCATTAATTATTAATTTTCAAATTTTACAAAAATGAGAAAAGCAAAGCCTAAAAAGAGGATTCTACTTCCAGATCCAAAGTATCACGATGTAATGGTAACAAGATTCGTGAATAACCTTATGTTGCAGGGGAAGAAGAGTATCGCTTACGCTATTTTTTATGATTCAATCGATTTGATTGGCGAGAAGATGAAAGATTCTGACAAGGCTCCTTTAGAAATTTGGAAAAAAGCATTAGAGAATGTAACTCCACAAATTGAGGTTAAAAGCCGTAGAGTGGGTGGTGCTAACTTCCAAGTTCCTACAGAGGTACGCCCTGAGAGAAAAATCTCTTTGAGTATGAAGAATATGATTCTTTACGCAAGAAAGAGATCGGGCAAATCGATGGCTGAAAAATTAGCGGCAGAGGTATTAGCAGCATATAACAATGAAGGTGGTGCCTTCAAGAGAAAAGAGGATATGCACAAAATGGCTGAGGCCAACAAAGCATTTGCTCATTTTCGTTTTTAGTATTTAAGGGAGCAACGTAAATGGCAAGAGATCTTAAATATACTAGAAACATCGGTATCATGGCTCACATTGATGCCGGAAAAACAACCACTTCTGAGAGAATTTTATTTTATACTGGTAAGACTCACAAAATCGGAGAGGTTCATGATGGTGCAGCAACTATGGATTGGATGGTTGAGGAGCAAGAGCGTGGTATTACAATCACATCTGCTGCTACTACAGCTTTTTGGCGTTATCAAGACCAAAATTACCAGATAAACCTAATTGATACCCCAGGTCACGTGGACTTTACCGTTGAGGTAGAGCGTTCTTTGCGTGTCCTTGATGGTACTGTTGCAACATTCTGTGCAGTTGGTCGTGTTCAACCACAGAGTGAAACAGTTTGGAGACAAGCAGATAAATATCGTGTCCCTAAAATTGCTTATGTCAATAAAATGGACCGTGTAGGTGCAGATTTTTTTGGCGTAGTAGATGATATCAAAAACAAGCTTGGGGCAAATGCCGTTCCTCTTTGTATCCCGATGGGTTCAGAGGATAAGTTTGCAGGTATCATAGATCTTTTAGAGATGAAATCGCTATTTTATGATGCTGATGGTAAAGACCTTATCAATTACGAAATAAAAGATATTCCTGCAGAGTTTGAAGAGGAGGCTCAAAATTGGAGAAATAATCTTCTTGAAACTGCAGCAGAATTTGATGAGGGTTTAATGCAGAAATTCTTTGATGACCCAGACACTATTACAAAAGAGGAAATAATAGCCGCAATTAGAAAAGGGACTATAGATATGGAAATAGTTCCTATTTGTTGTGGTTCTTCTTTCAAAAATAAAGGTGTTCAATTTTTATTAGATTCTGTAATTAGGTATCTTCCAAGCCCATTAGATAAAGGTAATATAGTTGGGACAAATCCAAAAACTAATGGAGAAGATGAGAGAAAACCTTCTGTTTCTGAACCTTTCTGTGGATTAGTTTTCAAAATTGCGACAGATCCATTTGTTGGTAGATTAGCTTATATGAGAGCCTATTCGGGAAAATTAGATGCGGGCTCTTATGTACTCAATACACGAAGTGATAAAAAAGAGAGAGTAGCAAGACTTTATCAAATGCACTCCAATAAACAAAATCCTATAGATTTTGTTGAGGCAGGTGATATTTGTGCCGTTGTAGGTTTTAAAGACTTGAGAACAGGTGATACAGTTTGTGCGGAGAATGCTCCAATTGTGTTGGAATCTATGGTATTCCCTACTCCTGTTATTGGTCTTGCAGTTGAACCTAAAACACAAGGTGATTTGGATAAACTTGGTATTGCTCTTGGCAAACTTGCCGAGGAGGACCCTACATTTACAGTTAAATCAGATACAGAAACTGGTCAAACTATTATAAGTGGTATGGGTGAGCTTCATTTGGAGATTCTTGTAAACAGACTCAAGAGAGAGTTTGGGGTTGATATTAACCAAGGTGCTCCTCAAGTAAATTACAAAGAGGCGTTACGTGGTACAATTGAACACAGAGAAGTATTCAAGAAGCAAACAGGTGGTAGAGGTAAGTTTGCAGATATTATTGTTGAAATAGGACCTGCTGATGAGGGTGTTACAGGATTACAATTCATCGATGAGGTTAAAGGAGGTAATGTACCAAGAGAGTATATCCCTGCTGTAGAAAAAGGTTTCAAATCTGCTATGGCAAATGGTGTACTTGCTGGTTATGAGGTTACTTCTATGAAGGTTACTCTTAAAGATGGTTCGTTCCACCCTGTAGATTCAGATGCTTTGTCATTTGAAATTTGTGCCCGTCAAGCATTCCGCAAAGCAGCTCGTAAAGCATCTCCAATAATTATGGAACCTATTATGGCTCTTGAAGTTGTAACTCCAGAAGACTATATGGGCGATGTAATTGGAGACCTTAACAAGCGCCGTGGTCAAATTACAAATATGGACTCAAGAGGAGGGGCAAGAATTATTAAAGCAAAAGTTCCTCTTTCTGAGCAATTTGGTTATGTAACAGTCCTAAGAACATTATCTTCTGGCCGTGCTACAAGCACAATGGAATTCTCTCATTACGAGGAACTTCCTGCTAACCTTGCTAAGGAGGTTATAGAAAAGGCTGGTAATAAAGTTACTGAGGATGACGAATAAAGAATTTTAATATTTAATATAAGATGAGCCAAAAGATTAGAATTAAATTAAAGTCATACGATCACGCTTTAGTAGATAAATCTGCAGCGAGGATAGTTGAGACTGTAAAATCTACTGGTGCTGTTGTGAGTGGTCCAATTCCTCTCCCTACAGCAAAAAAAATCTTTACTGTTAACCGCTCTACTTTTGTAAATAAAAAATCGAGAGAACAGTTTGAACTTAACTCTTTCTGTCGTCTTCTTGATATCTATAGCTCTTCATCAAAGACTGTAGATGCTCTTATGAAATTAGAGCTTCCAAGTGGAGTAGAGGTAGAGATAAAGGTATAATTAGTAAATAAAAGATTGGCAAAAGTTAGAGTAATTAAAAAAAATGTTTAACTTTGCCACGCAAATAAAAATAGTAGAAAAATCTACTAAAAAGGGGGCTCATAGCTCAGTTGGTTAGTAGCACCTGACTCATAATCAGGGGGTCCCAGGTTCAAGTCCTGGTGGGCCCACCCTTTTTCAAAGAGAGTCTGCTCTCAAGGTTTGCCCAGGTGGTGGAATTGGTAGACACGCAGGACTTAAAATCCTGTGGCCAGAAATGGCTGTACGGGTTCGATTCCCGTCTTGGGCACAAAAAAAAACTTTCCATTTGGAAAGTTTTTTTTATTTGTAATAGAATTAAAATACCCCCCGAAAGTTAGAGAAAACTTTCGGGGGGTATTTTAATTTTTATACTATATCATATAAACAATTATTTCATGTTTATAACAATAGGAATTTCTCCCTTGTCACCCAAATTTAAAGTCATAGTTTTGCCATTGATAGTACCTTTAAAAGTGTATAGGGTACCGTCCCGCTTCAACTCAGCATTTAGTGTAATATTAGGTTTGTTATAAACATATTCTCCTACAAATTGGTTAGGAAAGCTATCCCAAATATGTACCATAGTAAATGAATTTCCAGTAGTAAAGTTTAATTCCACTTCATGCGTGTTGGATCCAATTGTTTGAGGACCATTTGTTGTCCATTGTGTTTTTTCTAAAGTTTTTGATTCTCCATTTTCTTTTTTGTCTTTACTACAAGAAGAGAAAACAAATGCAACAATTGCAAATACTAATGTAACTGTTAAAATTCTTTTCATAATCATATGATTGTTAAAAATATTTTCCGCAAAGATAATAATTTTAGGTTCAAGATTAGTTAAGTTTATTTTTTCTTAATTCTTTTAACAAAATTAAGTATAAATTTTGATTCTATGCCGTTGATATGGTTTCTATAGTACCAAAATAATTCTCATCAAGTTCTATT
Organism: uncultured Bacteroidales bacterium; assembly: GCA_946545765.1. Taxonomy (GTDB): domain Bacteria; phylum Bacteroidota; class Bacteroidia; order Bacteroidales; family UBA932; genus Egerieousia. The sequence goes on from CAMNNS010000039.1 coordinate 6,354, forward strand.
TTGCCATTAACAAACGGACTTGATTGCTCACATAATTCAGCTATTTGCTTCCTAAGTTTGTAGTATTATTTTACAAACTCACATATTTTTTGTCTAATAATTGAGGTTGTTCCTAATGCAACATCCTATTTCAAAGTTTTGTTATAATATTTTTTAAGATTATGAAGAATAGGTTTTTATTGATTATCGTAATTTTATTCTCCCTTTCAACGCTATCTTATGCTCAAAATAAGATAGAAAGAGGAGCAAGAGGTCACAGGGGTGGTAATATGAAAGAGATGCACTCCCGTAGCGTTTTAAGAAATATTCACTCTCGTAAAAGTGTTAGAAGTTTTACCGGTAAGGTTGTAACTAAAGATACCTTAGAGCTTTTAGTTAAAGCAGGGATGGCAGCCCCAACAGCGATGAATAGGCAACCATGGCATTTTTATGCTACTAATGATCCTCAAATCATTGATGGTGCTACAGAGAAGTTAGGAAGGAATGGTAATATGATAAAAGAGGCAGGGGCAGTTATAGTTGTCCTCGGCGATCCGTCTGTGAGTGAAAAGTTTTGGCCAATAGATGGAACATGCGCTGCAGAGAATATTTTGTTAGCGATTGAGGCGTTGGGTCTTGGTGGTGTTTGGCTATCTGCTTATCCTAATGAATCTCGTATGACTCCTGTGAATGAAGCATTTAATATCCCTTTAGAATATAAAGTTTTGTGTGTAATTCCTGTTGGTTATCCTAAAGGGGAGCATAAACCTAAAGACAAATGGAATGAAGATAAGTTCCATTTTAATTCATGGTAGTAAAATTTAAAGTAGTGATTTAGAGAGGTATCAATTTGGTATCTCTCTTTTTTATTGTGTAAAGAGAATAAGTGTATTATATTTGTATGTTTTAACGGAATAATTGCATTTGTTATGAGAAAGAATTTATCTAAATGGGGGATTGGTCTATATATTTTTATCCTTTTTTTTAGCGTTATTTCATCTTCTGATTGTCATACTAAAGAGGTTAATCAGTTTGGAGTACAACCTATAAAATGGCAAATAAACAAAGTGAAACTCTCTGATAATATTTATGAAATAACACTTACAGTAGATACAGATGGCGATTGGCACACTTACGATTTTGGTCCATATACAGATGGCCCTAATTCTACAGTTCTAACTATTAGTAATCCAAACGGAATCAAGGTAGTTGGCAAACCATACATTAAGAAAGGTGGCAAAAAGGAGTATGACCAAACATTTGAAATGGAGGTTGGTACATTGTGGAATGGTGATATTATTGCTCAGAAGATAGAAGTGCTCTCTGATAAAGCAGTGAAAGTAGAGGTGGTACTTGAGTGGCAGGCTTGTACAGCAGGGAGTTGTATTGCCCCTACAGAGGAGAGTTTTTCGGTAGAACTGCCTCCGGCTGTAACTAAAAATAAAAATGCAGATTCTAAGAATGAATCGGGAGAGAAACCTTTAGTAAATGTAGAAGACACTACTAATCAGGAAGATAACAAGTTATTGGAGGAGGTTGTGCCTATAAGTACCGAGGAATCATTTACTAAAGAAGAAAAACCGCAGAAATCTATATGGGGTTTTATATTAGAAGCAATAGGGTGGGGGCTTCTTGCACTATTGACACCTTGCGTTTTTCCTATGTTGCCAATGACAGTCTCGTTCTTCCTAAAACAGAATGAGAAAGCCCCAACAAAAGGGAAGTTTATGGCTTTTCTCTATGGTATCAGTATAGTTCTAATCTATACTCTGCCAATAGCTATTTTGATATTATTGACATGGTCTATAGGTGGCGGAAAAATTACTGCAGATATATTTAACTGGTTAGCAACCAACTGGATACCAAATGTGATATTCTTTCTTATTTTTATCTTGTTCGCTCTCAGCTTCTTTGGAGCATTTGAGATAACTCTTCCAAGCTCTATGGTGAACAAATCTGATTCTAAGAGTAATAAAGGGGGTATCATAGGTGTATTTTTTATGGCTCTAACTTTAGTTTTGGTATCATTTTCTTGCACAGGACCTATTGTTGGTACAGTGCTAATTAAAAGTACTCAAGGAGAGGTTTGGACACCTATTATTGTAATGCTTGTTTTTTCTATAGTTTTTGCAATACCTTTTACTCTTTTTGCATTTGCCCCTTCTTTATTAAAGAATCTTAAAAGTGGAGGTTGGCTCAATAGTGTGAAAGTTGTATTAGGTTTTATAGAGTTAGCTTTGGGTATGAAATTTTTATCTGTTGCAGACCAAACATACCATTGGGGTATTTTAGATAGAGAAGTTTATTTAGGATTCTGGATAGTAATATTCTCATTATTAGGATTATATCTGCTCGGTAAAATTAGATTTAAATATGATTCTAAGATGGAGTATTTGCCAGTTGGGAGACTTATGCTCTCTATAATCGTATTTGCTTTTGTTGTTTATATGATTCCCGGAATGTGGGGCGCACCATTAAAGGCTTTGAGTGGATATTTACCTCCTATACAAACACAAGATTTTGTTGTGGTTAATACGAGTGGAGTTCAAGGTCTTAATACACTTAATATTTCTCATCGCGATAATAATACTAAAGCTCCAAAATATTCTGATGTGTTACATTTGCCTCACGGATTAAAAGGCTATTTTACTTTTGATGAGGCAGTTGAAGCATCAAAAAAGGAGAATAAACCTATATTTTTTGATTTTACAGGTCATGGATGTGTCAATTGTAGAGAGATGGAGGCAAGGGTTTGGAGCGATCCCGAAGTCCTTAAATTGTTAAAGGAGGAATTTATTATATGCTCTTTATACGGAGATGATAAAATGAGAGTTAAGGAGGAGGACTTTTTAACTCTGCCCGACGGAAAGGTATTGAAAGATATGGGTAAAATTAACTCCCGATTTGTTCTTGATAAATTTAATGTTAATGCTCAGCCGTTTTATATATTATTAGACAGCGACGGGAATCAACTTGTTGAACCTATGGGATATAATCTCAATGTAGGTGAGTATAAAGAGTTTCTGTTGAGCGGTATAAAAGCTTATAAAGAGAAGAATTAGAGACTCTTTAAATAGGTTTCTACAATCATAGGAAAGCATTTCTGTTCTTGAAGGTGTATTTTTGCCTCAAGAGATTCCAGCGTTTCCTCTTCTTCTAATATAAATTTAGATTGGAAAAGTATTTTTCCGTGATCAAACTCCTCATCTACAAGGTGGATAGTTATACCGCTATAAAAGTCCTCTTTTGGGTGGAGACCTTCTTTGTATAGTAGTTCTTTCTCTTTTTTATCTTTTAGCACAGCTTTGTGAACACGCTCGCCATACATTCCTTTTCCGCCATAAGCTGGTAAAAGTGAGGGGTGTATATTTATAATCTTATCGCGATAAAGGGTAACAAGAGATTGAGGGATTTTTAAAAGGTATCCCGCAAGGACAATAATATCTATTTCTCTATTTTTTAGAATATTAATTATCCCGTTTTCATCTTCTGCCCCCTCTGTGCAAAGTCGCTCCTTATTCAAAACAATATTCTCAACTCCAAGTTTTGTTGCTCTTGTTATTACATAAGCATCTGGTCTATTGCATATTAGTAGAGAAACTCTTGCATTTTTTTGCCCTTCTGTGCTATTAGTATTAAAATATCTGATAAGATTCTCTGCATTTGTGCCGTTTCCAGAAGCAAATATCGCGATTTTCAGCATATTAGACTATTTTATAAGGTAAATAAACGCTACATTTTATACTCCAAATATACACACATTTAAAAAAAAATGTTATCTTTGCACTCTACTAAAATATAAACTTATTTAATAACTAAAAATTTTTGATCATGGCAGACATTACTTCTAAAGTTAAAGAGTTAATTGTTGAAAGATTAGGAGTGGACGCAGCTGAAGTTACTCCAGAAGCAAGTTTTACAAAAGATCTTGGTGCAGACTCTTTAGACACAGTTGAGCTTATTATGGACTTTGAGAAAGCTTTTGATTTCAAAATTCCAGAAGAAGATCAAGTTAAGATAGTTACTGTTGGTGATGCTATCAAGTACATTGAAGAAAACAAAAAGTAAAGCCCGATAAAGGACTAAAAGGGAAATCTATAAATCACTATTTATAGACTTCCCTATTTTTTTGTATAGCTTTTACTTGACTAAATTAAAGAGTTATAAATAAGTTAATTAAAACAGAAAATAGTTTATATGGATAATAAAAGAAGAGTAGTTGTAACAGGATTAGGGGCATTAACCCCTATCGGGAATAATATTCAAGATTTTTTTAAAGCTCTTGATGAGGGGAGAAGCGGTGCTGCCCCTATTACAAGGTTTGATGCTTCAAAATTTAATACACGCTTTGCTTGTGAGGTAAAGGATTTTGACCCTGCTCAATTTATGAATATAAAAGAGGCCCGTAAAATGGATCGTTATTGTCAGTTGGCGATGGTCGCTTCAGATCAAGCAATAGCGGATAGCGGTTTAGATTTAGAGAAAGTAGATAAATCGAGAGTAGGGGTGATAATAGGGTCTGGAGTTGGCGGAATAGAGACAATGACAAATGAGATAAGTGAGTTTGTCTCTGGAAATGGGGAACCTCGTTTTAGCCCGTTTTTAATTCCAAAAATGATAGCAGATATGGCTTCTGGTTTGGTATCTATTAAATACGGTTTTATGGGGCCAAATTATGCAACCGTTTCTGCTTGTGCCTCTTCTTCACATGCTATTCATAATTCATTTAAACTCATTAAGTACGATGAGGCAGATGTTATAGTAGTTGGTGGTGCTGAAGCAGCCGTTACAATACCTGGAGTTGGTGGTTTTAATTCTGCCAAAGCTCTCTCTACAAGAAATGATAGTCCCGAAACAGCTTCTCGTCCATTTGATAAAGATAGAGATGGTTTTGTTTTGGGAGAAGGGGCAGCAATATTGGTATTGGAAGAGTATGAACATGCAAAGGCAAGAGGGGCAAAGATTTATGCAGAAATTATGGGTTGTGGTATTACAGCAGATGCTCATCATATTACTGCACCACATCCCGATGGTTTTGGAGCTATTGAGGCGATGAGAATAGCGTTAAAGACATCGGGTTTAAAACCAGAAGATATAGACTATATAAATGTTCACGGTACATCAACTCCGTTGGGAGATATAGCGGAATTAAAAGCTATCAAAGAGGTATTTGGTGAGGCAGCATATAAACTGAATATATCTTCATCAAAATCTATGATGGGGCATCTTCTTGGAGCAGCAGGAGCTGCTGAAACATTAGTTTGTATCCATGCGATAAATGATAATATAATACCTCCTACCATCAATCATTTTACAGATGATGAGAACATAGATCCAAAATTAAATCTAACATTCAATAAGGCACAGAAGAGAGAGGTTAAATATGCTCTAAATAATACATTTGGTTTTGGAGGTCACAACAGTTGTCTGATAGTTGGTAAGGTAGATTAATATGTTATACTTTTCAATGTCGTAACAAATGGGAGATACCTGATTTCTCCTCTACGTTGAGTCTTTAGGATGTTTACATTTCCCAAATCTGCAGATTGTTGGGGATTGTAATCCAATAACAGA